>JBAUOI010000506.1:0-4859 GCA_049579665.1 Methyloceanibacter sp. | reverse complement strand
ATTAGGCACGGCGTCTACAACAAATACGAGAGAGATTTCATATGGTTCTGCGCTTGAAGATCATGCTCGCCTTCGCCGCCACGGCGGTCATGGCGGTCGTCGTGTCGTTCGCGCTCGCGGCCATGGTGCCTGCCACGCTTCTCGCGGTGCTACTCTCGATGATCGTTGCCGGCGCGCTCGCCGCGGGCTTCGGCTATGTGTTCGGCGGGGCGACGGCGCAAGCGCTCACCGATCTCAACAATGTCATTCTGCGCTTCATCAAATGGGACATGGAAGGGATCGTGCCGCACGCGGGCCGCGCCGACGAGGTGGGCGATATCGCCAAGGCGCTGAAGGCCTTCCAGAACGACGCCATCAAATGGAGCGAGAGCCATAAGAGCGAGCAGGACAGCCAGGTGCAGGGGCGGCTCGCCTCGCAGCAACGCACCGAGGAGCTGATCCATCAGTTCCGCGGCTCGATCGCCGGCATTCTCGGCGCCTTCGCCGAGAGCGCGCGGATGATGGACGAGACGGCGCGCTCGCTGTCGACGCTGGCGAGCGATACCAACGAGCGGGTGGGCGTGGTCGCCTCCGCCTCCGACGAGGCCTCGGCCAACGTGCAGACCGTGGCCGCCACCGCCGAGGAGCTTGCCGTGTCGGTCGGCGAGATCGGCACGCGCGTCTCGACCGCGAGCCGTATCGTCAACCAGGTGACCGAGAATGCCCGCACCGCCAATCTCAAGGTCGAGGGCCTTGCCACCGCCGCGCAGCGGATCGGCGACGTGGTGAGCCTGATTCAAGACGTCGCGGCGCAGACCAATCTGCTCGCGCTCAACGCCACCATCGAGGCGGCGCGCGCGGGCGAGGCGGGCAGGGGCTTTGCCGTGGTGGCGAGCGAAGTGAAGACGCTGGCCGACCAGACCGCCAAAGCCACCGACGACATCAAGCAGCAGATCGCCGCCATCCAGGCCTCGACCAATGGCGCGGTCGACGCCATGCAGTCGATCGTCACCACCATGGGCGAGGTCAACATAAACACCCAGGAGATCGCTGGCGCCGTGCAACAGCAATCGGCGGCGACCTCGGGGATCTCGCACAGCGTGCGCCAGGCCGCGCGCGGCACCGAGGACGTGGTGGCGCATATGCCCGGCGTGACCAAGGCGGTCGACGAGACCAGCCAGTCCGCCACGCAGATGCTCCAGGTCTCACGCGACCTTGGGCGTCAGGCCGAACAGCTCCGCCATACAGTGGAGAACTTCCTGCGCCAGGTCGCTGCCGCCGATCAGCTCAAGCGCGCGAGCTAGCTAGAATCCCACTCGGGAGTCTGTGCTTGGTCTTGCCAGTGCCGCAGGGAGCCGCCCAAGGGGCACCACCTATCCCCAGCATAGTTGAACAGGAATAAACTCCTAGACACGAAACTGACTAGGAGTGGCTCTGGTGTACGTCTTTGAAGCGGGGCGCGAGCGAGTTCGCAGCTCTGGCGCATGCGGTCGGCCGTTTGGGCCTCCGTCGTCGAGACCAAACTTCGCCGCCTCGAACGCGTCTTTAAAGCCAACTTCGATCCCAACCAGCCGCGCGTGCCCGCCGGCAATCCCGATGGTGGGCAGTGGACCTCTACCGGCGGCGGCGGCGAGGACGCTGCCAGTTCCTTAAGCCGATCTCCGACTGACGGCATGTAACGGTCGAAAGGATCCTTGCTGTTGCTAGACGGCTCACTACCCCTAGCGGCCCGTTGGACTACCCAGCGATGCCTTGATCTCTGTTATCCACTTCTGGAGAGGCCCCAGCACCCTGCTAGCGATCGGAACGAGCGGGACTTCCATAAGTGCATGAATGCCTGTCTCCAAAGGAACATATGAGCGGAATTCTCGATATGGATGAAAACTTGGCTTGGGACATGATTCGCGTGTCGTTTCGCGTCGGGCGGCAGCTTCGGGATTTGCTACCGCGGCTGAAAGAGCAATGCGGCCCCGAAGAATACAAGGATCATGCGCGGGCCATTGCTGGAGCTCTCCATGGCGTCAGCACGGCGCTCATAGATCGGGCGCTGGCCGCGCACCCGGAACTCTCTACGCGCATCGAGGCGGAGCTTGCAGAGTCCGGCCGGATTGAGTGAGGGCGCTAGGCCGTCTGGCCCCGCGGACGGAGGGCAGCGAAGCTAGTTGACGGCGGCCACGCTGGCGGCGAACCTCGCCGGGACTAGTTAGGTTTACAGGCGCAGGGGGGAGGGACGCTTGGGCCGCATCATCCGGACATTTCTCGCGGGCGTGCTCGCACTCCTGCCGATCGCTGTCACGCTGTTCGTCACGGCTTGGGTCGCCTCGCTGATCGCCGGCTTTGCAGGCCCGGGCAGCTTCATCGGCCGGCTGATTACCGCGCTCGGCACCTCGCTCGGCCTCGACATCGAGCCGAGCTCGGCCGCGGCCTATCTGCTCGGTCTCGCCATCATTCTCGGCGTAATCTTCGCGCTCGGCATCGTGGTCGAGTCGGGATTGCGCTCGTTCGTGCTGAACAGCCTCGACTGGCTGATGCAGCGCATCCCCATCATCTCCAATGTCTACGACCTGTCGAAACGCTTCGTCGCCATCGTCGATCGCGGCGATCAGGGCGATATCAAAAGCATGAGCCCGGTCTGGTGCTTCTTCGGCGGGGACGGGGGAGCGGCCGTGCTCGGGCTGATGCCCTCGCCGGAGCCCGTGCTGATCGGCGAGCACCGCTATCTCGGTCTGCTGGTGCCGTCGGCGCCCGTGCCGTTCGGCGGCGCGCTGATCTATGTGCCGGCTGATTGGGTCAAGCCGGCCGAAGGCGGAGTCGAGCGGCTGTTGAACGTCTATGTGTCGATGGGCGTTACGCCGCCTTTGTCCAAGCCGGGAAAGCCGCTTGTCATGGAGGCCACCGCCGTCAAGCCGCCGCGGAAGCCTCGAGAACCCAAGACGCCGAATCCCACTCAGTAGGCTCGTCATGGCCGGGCTTGTCCCGGCCATCCACGACTTTCTTGTGGACCAATGAAATTCGTGGATGCCCGGCACTTCGGTCGGGCATGACGGGTCGAGGAGTCAATTGGAAAGACTTAGTTCGCGAAGCGGAAATGCAGCACGTCGCCGTCCTTGACGACGTAATCCTTGCCTTCGAGCCTGAGCTTGCCGGCGTCGCGCGCGCCGGCTTCGCCCGCGAGCGCCACATAGTCGTCATAGGCGATAGTTTCGGCGCGGATGAAGCCCTTCTCGAAATCGGTATGGATCACGCCCGCGGCTTGCGGCGCGCGGGTGCCTTCCGGCACGGTCCAGGCGCGCGCCTCTTTCGGCCCCGCGGTGAAATAAGTGATCAGCCCGAGCAACTTGTAGCCTTCGCGGATCAGCCGGTTGAGCCCCGGCTCGGCGAGTCCAAGCTCGGCGAGGTAGGCCTGCCGCTCCTGCGGCGCGAGCTCGGCAAGCTCGGCCTCGATCTTGGCCGAGATGACGACGCAGCCGGCGCCTTCCTTGGCGGCCCGCTCGGCGACGCGCGCCGAGTACTCGTTGCCGGTCGCGGCCGAGGCCTCGTCGACATTGCAGACATAAACCACGGGCTTGGAGGTGAGCAGGTTGAGCGCGTTGAAGGCGGCGCGCTCCTCGTCGGCGATAGGAGCGAGCCGCGCCGGCTTGCCCTCGCGCAACAGCGGCAGAATGCGCTCGACCAGCTCGAGCACCTTCTTCGCTTCCTTGTCCTGGCCGCGCAACTTCTTCTCCAGCAGCGGTATCCGCCGCTCAAGACTGTCGAGATCGGCCAGCATCAGCTCGGTCTCGATCGTGTCGGCATCGTCGATCGGATCGATGCGGCCCTCGACATGCACCACGTCGGGGTCCTCGAAGCAGCGCAGCACATAGGCGATGGCGTCGACCTCGCGGATATGCGCGAGGAACTGGTTGCCGAGCCCTTCGCCCTTGGACGCGCCGCGCACCAGCCCGGCGATATCGACAAAGGTGAGCCGCGTGGCGATCACTTGCGCGGACTTGGCGATGGCCGCGAGCTTGTCGAGCCGCGGGTCGGGAACGGGCACCTCGCCGACATTCGGCTCGATGGTGCAGAACGGATAGTTGGCGGCCTGCGCAGCCGCGCTCTCGGTCAGCGCGTTAAACAGGGTGGACTTGCCGACATTGGGCAGCCCGACGATGCCGCATTTGAATCCCATGGGGTCAGTCCGCCTTCACGCGCCGAACCAGCGGCGGAGCTTCTCCGCCAGGCTGCCTTGCGGCTCGGTCTTCTTCTCGTCCTGCACCGGCTTGCCGCGCGCGCTTGGCTTGGCGCGCGGCGCGGCGACCTCGGCGGAGGGCTCGGCTTGCTGCGCATGCGCCACCCGCGACTGGAACCTGTCGGGCGCGCCCTCGGCGAGATACGGTGCCTCGGCGGCGATCGCGTCGAGCAGAGGCCTCAGCCACGCAGCGTCCGCCTTGGCGAAATCGTGCAGCACGTGATGCGTGACAAGGTCCCTTCGCCCGGGATGGCCGATGCCGATGCGCACCCGCACATACTCGTTGCCGATATGCGCCGAGAGCGATCTCAGCCCGTTATGGCCGGCGACCCCGCCGCCCGTCTTCACGCGGACCTTGCCCGGCGCGAGGTCGAGCTCGTCATGAAACACCACCACGTCGGAGAGATCGAGCTTGTAGAAGCGCACCGCTTCGCCCACGGCACGGCCCGAGGCATTCATGAAGGTCCCCGGCCTGAACAGAAGCACCTGCTCATCGCCGAGCTTGCCTTCGGAGGCGGCGCCCTGGAAGCGCTTGCGCCAGGCGGGAAAGCCATGCGCGGCGGCGATGGCGTCGACCGCCATGAAGCCCACATTGTGACGGTTCAGCGCGTGTTCCGCCCCGGGATTGCCGAGGCCGACAAAGAGCTTCATC
>JBAUOI010000505.1:0-2120 GCA_049579665.1 Methyloceanibacter sp. | reverse complement strand
TCGCAAACCGCTGATCGGTGTCCACGGGACGCTGGACGCTTTGATTACCATCAAGGGGCATGGACGGCCTTACAAGGCCATGGTCGAAGCCAAAGGTTTTGGCCAAAACTATCGCCTTTATGAGATTCAGAATGGGAATCACCTGGACGCCTTAAAGGGCACTACGGTCGGCAACCACAAGTCTGTTGGATAGCAAGAGGGGCGGAGGGCAAGGTGAAGGGGCGCCGCTGGGGAGCGATTAATGGCTCTGAGCGAGGTGCTCAGGCAGCCTACCATGCCCGCCTGAAGAGACGTCGTAACGCAAATCCCCGCTTACGATGGCTGTTTCTCCATCCGTGCTTTTGCGACTTACGCGGCTTCACCGAAGGCTTGGAGGGCTCGGATGGCAAACTGTCGACCTCATCGGGGGTAGCGAGAGCAGCTTCAATCTCCTCCTTCGATAGTGCCGGAAGCCTAGGCTGATCGTGCATCTCCAAAAAGCTCAACTGAATCCATCCTGTCTTTTTGGAATCGGGGTCGATGATCTGAACCCATTCCTTATGGCGTGAAATGACCTGGGCGTTGGCTCCCGGCTGTGCGGCGCCGAGTATCGCCGTTGAGGTGGAGGGCCCCTCTCGTATGCTCGCGGGTGCGACTACCTTCACATGCTCGATTTGCTCAGCGGCTGAGGTGCCGGGCACGTCTGCTATCGAGGGCGCTTCTTCTGCTTCGATAGGCGAGGTTGGTGGTGCGCGGGTGGAGGGGAGTTCATCGGGCACAATTGCATGCGGGGAATCCTGTGCGGCAGGATCGATTTTGGTCCAAGGTGTCTCCCGGATTTCTGCTTCAGAAACGTTCGCTGGAGAAGTGGAGACCTCTGGCTCGCCCTCGGACAGCGATGTGTAAGCGGCATAAATCAGACCCGCAGCCGCCAGTGAGAGTAAGACAACTCGTGTCATCCCAAAACGCGCATCACATTGCGCTACACAAACATGTTCGGTTGCGAATAAAACAGTTGGCGCGTCTCTTGCGTTCCGTCCTATTCGCGGAGCGCGCTGAACGCCATCAGCGGGGTTGCGAGTTGAATATCAATAACCGCTGTTGAAGTGGTAATTTAGCCGCCCACGGACCACTGCAAAATCTTCGTCCTGCTTCAGAACGAAGGGCTCGGCACCAGCAACCAAGGTCGTGCTATCCGAGCCGAAGTCATAGAAGAGACCTTCCACTCCAAGGCTAAGGTGTGGAGCAAGTTTGTAGTCGATCCCGCCGCCAACCACGAAACCCGTATCAGTATTGCCATTGCTGAAGCTGAGCGGACCATCGACGGCAGAGACCACGACGAAATCATTGTCGGTATCGATGAAGGCGACGCCGCCGGTGCCATAGAGCAGCCAGCTACCTAAAGCCCAGCCAAGGCGGCCACGAACGCTGGCCAGGTAATTGATGTTCTCCGCAAAATCGAAGTCACCTTCAACACCGACGAGCCAACCGCCCATCTGCCAATTGTATCCAGCCTGCACGCCACCAATTAATTCGGTGTCATTCGAGAATTTCAGCGTGAGGTCCTGCTCCTCGCTTAAATCTTTGATGCTGAGGTCATTTGGATCGAACGCCGCGCCGAGGTTGCCGCCGATGTAGAAGCCAGACCACGTCGTGCCGACAGGTGCAGGCGGGAGAGGTTCAGCGAGTGGAGGAGGGGAGCGACGTATTAAATCGGTAGCAGCTGCAGGAACGGCAGCAGTGGCCGCCAAAACGCCTGCCATGCCAATAATGGCGATATTTCCCGTGTTCATGGTTGCTCCCCCCTAATTCGAGATCCCAGCACTTGGGAATGATTAGGCTTGCAATACGGCAGAACACCGCCATGCAGAGGGAATGAATGTGGCAAATTAGGCGGAACCGGCCTTCGGGTCGCCCCTAACCTTATGTGGGCGCTGTTTGCCGGGCGCTACCGCCGTTCAGCGGTCTTCGGTCCTAGCCTCGCGCGGTCCGAACCAGGTGACATAGATTGCGGCAGCCACGGTGAGAGCGGCATAGGCTGGGCGCGGCGGCAAGAACATATCCAGTATGAATGTGTAGAAGACGTTGAGCGAGGCGAGATACATCCCGGTCAGCGACCAGTCCTGCTGGCTGGGGTAGGC
>JBAUOI010000504.1:0-3833 GCA_049579665.1 Methyloceanibacter sp. | reverse complement strand
GGCGAACGCCGCCGCCGAGACCTTCGAGGTCACGCATACGCCCGAGGAATGGCAGAAGCTGCTCACGCCGGAGCAATATGCGGTGCTGCGCCAGGAGGACACCGAGCGTCCCTTCACCAGCCCGCTCAACAAGGAGCATCGCAAAGGCACCTTCACTTGCGCCGGCTGCGACCTGCCGCTTTTCCTGTCCGAGACCAAGTTCGACTCCGGCACCGGCTGGCCGAGTTTCTATGCGCCGATCGAGGGCGCTGTCAGGCAGAGCACGGACTATACCTTCGGCATCGTCAGAGATGAGGTGCATTGCCGCCGCTGCGGCGGCCATCTCGGCCATGTGTTCAATGACGGCCCCAAGCCCACGGGACTGCGCTATTGCATGAATGGCGTGGCGTTGAAATTCGTCCCGGCCTAAGCCGCGGGCATTAGGACGCCCACGGATTTGGAGCCCGATCCGGGCCAGGCTGACTTTTTCTTGACACGCGGTGGAACCTTCCCCCGGGAGCTGTGTTTCTGTGATTCGGTGGGGTTAGTGCTGCGTTCCCGCCAGCCGTGCTACGGGGGTGAAGGGGTCGGGTCCGACCCTTTCACTCAACTTTCGCCTCTCCGCGGATTTCAAGTTCTCTTCGCTGGCCGCGCAGTTTCGCGGGCTTCGAGCGCGGCCTCCTTGGCCGGGATGGCCTCGACCGACAATCCACAATGCTCAAACACTTGCTCGACGGTCTGCTGATAGCCGTCACCGCGCTGGTTGACGTCCCACAGCTTGAAATCATTATCGTATTTGAGTCTCGCCGACGGCTTCGTGCTGCCGATGGCGTAACACGGCACGTCCTGCAACAGGCTCATCGCCTTGAACCAGACATCGTCGTTCAGCGGCGCCAGTTCCGTGAACACCTCACGCTGGTCGATCATGGGGTTGAGCGATTGGGGGGATAGAGGATGCCCCAACCGCCAACGGGGAAGATCATGAAGCTCGGCTTGTCCGAGCGCGTGACGGCCCAGTCCATGTAGTGCGCAATGGCCCCGTCTTGAATCCGCATGCACCGGCCACGCACGCAAATGACCGTTCGCGGGTTCGCCGCGGATGCCTTCCACAACCGAGCCAGGCAATCGGAGGGATAGAGATTGTCGTCGTCAACGGTGACGATCGTCGCCCCGGGAAAATCGGTAAGCGCGTAAAGCAGCTTCTTGTAAGGCCGCAAATTTCCCTCGACGAAGCGGATTTCGAACCGATCGCCGGCGAGCGCCGCGAGCTCTGTCGGCACGGTCCGATCCGGAAACTCGTCGAGAGACAGATAGAGGACGATCTTGCGCGGCTGCAGCGATTGTTCCAGCAGGCCGCGAATGACGCGATGCAATTTGCTGATCCGCACCGGGAAGCTTGTCAGGCTGACAACCAGATCCTCGACCACTTCCGGCTGCCATAGCCCCGCGGCTCTCGCGGCCTGCCGCACGGCGATTTCGCCACTGCGCAGCGCGATGGCATAACGCTTGGCCTGCCGCTGGCGGGACTTCTTGACGCGATCCTTGAGCTTTTTTTTCAGCCTTCGCGCGGAGCTTAACATCGCCACCATCGACGGGACATCACGGACAACACCGCTGCTTGCCGGCGGCTGATAGACTTAGCCGTCGGAAGCGTCCTTGGTCAAACAGTCCGATTGACCGTCATTCCGCAGCCAAACTCGGCAGGCAGTCTCCGCCGAATTGAACACAAGGAGACATTCCGATGGCCGACCAACCGGCACAAGCCCCGCTTCCGCCGCCGCTGGTGATGATGCAGCTCTTGTTCGGCAAGCAGCTCACCTATTCGTTGTCCGGCGTGGCGCGGCTCGGCGTCGCCGACCACATGGACGGCAAGCCCCAGCCGGTGGAGGCGATTGCCGCCAAAGCGGGAGCCCACGCGCCATCGCTCTACCGCGTGATGCGCATGTTGGCGAGTTTCGGCGTCTTCAAGGAGGGGCCGCAACGCCACTTCGCGCTGACGCCGGTGGGTGGTTTGCTCAAGACCAATGCGCCGGGCTCGCTCAGATACATGGCGATGATGTTCGGCGAGGAATTTTCGACCCGCGCCTACGAGCATATCGCCGAATGTCTGCGCAACGGCGGCGATGGCGTGACCGAGGCGTACGGCAAACAGATTTGGGAAGTGCTGGCCGAGCGCCCCGCGCAATGCGAGACCTTTCAGCAGGCGATGACCAACTCAACCTCGGTCGCGGCGGATGCGATCGTCGAGGCTTACGATTTTTCCGGCATCGAGCGCCTCGCCGATGTCGGCGGCGGGCATGGCCTGCTGCTCGCCGCGATCCTGCGCGCCAACCCCGGAATGCAGGGCGTGCTGTTCGATCGTCCCGAGGTGGTCGCGCATGTGCCGAAGCAGCAATTCGCTGGCTGCGAAGGACGCATAACGACCGAAGCGGGAAGCTTCTTCGAGCGCGTGCCCGACGGCTGCGACGCCTATCTTCTCAAGCACATCATCCACGATTGGAGCGACGAGCATTGCCGCACGATTCTGAGCCTGATGCGCAAGAAGCTGCCGAAGCAGGGCCGCGTGCTGGTCTGCGAGATGGTGGTGTCCGACGAGCCGGGCCCGACGCCCGCCAAGCTGCTCGACATCGAGATGCTGGTGATGACGGTCGGCGGCAAGGAGCGCACGCCCGAGGAGTTCCGCGAGCTGTTCGCATCATCCGGCTTGCGGCTCAACCGGATCGTTGCGACCGACCGGCCGATCTCGGTGATCGAGGCGGTACCGGCTTAAGCGCTCAGACGCTTAATGCGCGGGCGCGATCGCCTTCCACAGATCGGTGGGGAAGCCCCGCGCATCGACCGTGAAGATCTGCTTGGTGACGGCCGGCTCTTTGCCCTTGCAGGTCCAGTCGTAGATCATCGGATTTTCGTGCCCGATCACGTAGAGCGGGATCACCTCCGCGTTCGGCTGGCTTGCGCAGAACTCGCCCATCGCCTTGGTCGGCGTCTTGTCCTGATTGGCCTTGCCGCAGATCGGCGCGTTACCCTGCACGCAAGCCCAGATCTTGCCGCCCATGCAGCGCCAGACGATGGCCCGCGCCGGATCGATACCGGCTTCCGCCTGCGCCTTGATCTCGTCCGGAGTGTAGAGCGCCGGGACCATCCAGCCGGGCACGGCCGGACCGGTATACGCCTTGCCGGGAGCGTCGATATTTCCCACCGCCTTGCAATAGGCCACGGCGTCGGTGGAGGGCGCATCCGCCGCTTGCGCCGAGGCAAGGCAACCGAACGCCGCAAGTACGGCGGCAATCAAGATCGGCATCCGCATCGGCTCCTCCGTGCCCGTTAGAGGCTCACGCCCCTTGCCCTCTCGAACAGGCCGGCGAGAGCAGACCAGCTTTCCCGCGGAAAGAAAAGCAGCGTGGCGCCAGCCGCGAGAGGCGCCGCGATCAGCGAGTCCTCGAATCTTTCCCAGAGCAGCAACGGCTCCAAGGTCGGATCGCCGGCGGCCAGCGCCCAAGCCATCAGAACGATCGCGGCGATCAGGCCGCTGAACAGCCAGAAGCGCGGCAGCTGCGACGGCAATATGAAGGCGAAGACGAGAATCGCCGCCAACAGGACGGCTTGCGGCGCGCCGGCGAGATCGAGCAGCCACACCGTCAGCACGGCGAGCATCGTGCCGACCACGCCCTGAACGACGCGCGTATAGGCGAGGCGAATGTCCGGCAGCATGAACACCAGCACGATCGCGGCGGTCCACACCGCGCGCACGCTTCCCGACTGCACGCCGATCCAAAGTCCCGCGCTTGCCGCGATGGCGTAAGCGAACGCGAAGCGGAGCCAATGCGACATGGGGGCGGTAATGGACCCGGGCC
>JBAUOI010000503.1:0-7133 GCA_049579665.1 Methyloceanibacter sp. | reverse complement strand
GGGCGCTCGCGACGCTCACCACCGTCGGCTATGGCGACATCGTGCCCATCACCCCGCTGGGCAAGTTGCTCGGCGGTGTCGTCATGCTGCTCGGCGTCGGCATGATCGCCCTTCCCGTCGCCATCATCGCTACCGGCTTCAGCCAGGAATCGAATCGCCACCAATTCGTGGTCACCTGGAGCATGATCGCCCGCGTGCCGCTGTTCGCTGCCATGGATGAGAGCGAGATCGCCGAGATCACCAAGCTGATCTACGCGCACATTTCTGCCGGGCATTCCCATGGTGCGCGCGGGCGATGCCGGCGACGCCATGTTCGTCATCGCCGCCGGCGAGGCCATGGTCGAGATTGGCCCCGGCGAGCTTAGGCAGCTGAAAGAGGGCGACTTCTTCGGCGAGATGGCGCTGCTCGAGCGCCGCCGCCACAAGCACGACGTGGTCGCCAAGACCCGCTGCAAGGTCTTCGTGCTCGATGCCCAGTCGCTGTCGCGGCTGGCGCGGCGCCATCCGGAGATCTTGCAGCGGATTCGCGCCGTGGCCGCGGAACGGACCGCCGGCGACGCGGGGCAACGCAAGCCGCGCGCCGCCAAGCGCGGCAAGCAGGATGAGCCGCAGGCGTTTTGACGCCGGGGCGCTACGCCGCGGCGCGGGCGGCCATCTCCTTGCGCAGATTGTCGTCGATCTTGTCGAGGAAGCCGGATGTCGAGAGCCAGCTCTGCTCGGCGCCGACCAGAAGCGCGAGATCCTTGGTCATGAAGCCAGCCTCTATGGTCGCCACCACCACCCGCTCCAGCGTCTCGGCAAAGCCCTCGAGCTCTGCATTGCCGTCGAGCTTGGCGCGGTGCTTGAGCGCGCCGGTCCAGGCGAAGATGGAGGCGGTGGCGTTGGTCGAGGTGGCGCGGCCCTGCTGATGCTGGCGGTAATGGCGTGTCACGGTGCCATGCGCGGCCTCGGCCAGCACGGTCTTGCCGTCAGGCGTCATCAACACGCTGGTCATCAGCCCGAGCGAGCCGAAGCCTTGCGCCACCGTGTCTGACTGTACGTCGCCGTCGTAATTCTTGCACGCCCACACATAACCGCCCGACCATTTCAGCGACGCGGCCACCATGTCGTCGATCAGGCGATGCTCGTAGGTGAGCCCGCGCGCGGCGAACGCATCCTTGAACTCCGCCGCGAAGATCTCGGCGAAGATGTCCTTGAAGCGGCCGTCATAAGCCTTGAGGATGGTGTTCTTGGTCGAGAGATAGACCGGCATGTTGCGGTGCAGCCCGTAATTCAGCGAGGCGCGGGCGAAGTCGCGAATCGACTCGTCGAGATTGAACATGCCGAGCGCCACCCCCGGCCCGTCGAACGCGTGTATGACATGCTCGACGCGCGTGCCGTCCTCGCCCTGAAAGGCGATAGTGAGCTTGCCCTTGCCGGGCACGCGGAAGTCGGTGGCGCGGTAGACATCGCCATAGGCGTGGCGGCCGATGACGATCGGCTTGGTCCAGCCCGGCACCAGCCGCGGCACGTTGTTGCAGATGATCGGCTCGCGGAAGATGACGCCGCCCAGGATGTTGCGGATCGTGCCGTTCGGCGATTTCCACATTTTCTTGAGGCTGAACTCCTTCACTCGCGCCTCGTCCGGCGTGATGGTGGCGCATTTCACCCCGACGCCGCAGGCCTGGATGGCGCGTGCCGCGTCGATGGTGACCTGGTCGTCGGTCAGATCGCGGTTCTCAATCGACAGATCGAAATAGAGAGTGGGCAGATCGAGATAAGGAAAGATCAGCTTCTCCTTGATCAACTGCCAGATGACCCGCGTCATCTCATCCCCGTCCAGGTCGGCGACTGGGTTCTCAACCTTGATCTTGTTCACGGACTAAAAATCTCCGGCGCGGGAAGACAGTCGTGGCACGCATGCTTAACGGCCCCCGTTCCCCATTGCGGGCGGCTGCCCCTCTATAGCATCGTGCTTCAATGGTGAAAGCAAGAGAAGCAAAACGCGCGCGTGCCTTAACTTCAGGCAAGGCTGCCCGTGCCGGAGGCAGCGGCGCCAAGCGTTCCGTCGCGCCGCCCGCCATCATCCTGATCAACCCGCAGCTCGGCGAGAATATCGGCTTTGCCGCTCGCGCGATGGCCAATTTCGGGCTCACCGATTTGCGGCTGGTCGCGCCGCGCGACGGTTGGCCTAACGAAAAGGCTCATGCCGCCGCGGCCGGCGCGGCCTTCCTCGTCGAGCAGGCGAGCGTCTATTCAAGCGTCGAGAGCGCGATCGGCGGCCTCAATTACGTGCTGGCCTCGACTGCGCGGCCGCGCGAGATGGTGAAGCCGGTGCTGAGCCCCGAAAGCGCCGCGGTCGAGCTCAGGCGGCGAGGGGGAAAGGCCGAACGCAGCGGCGTCTTGTTCGGACCTGAGCGAAGCGGCCTCGACAACGACACGATCTCGCTCGCCGATGCGATCCTCACCGCACCTGTGAGTCCCGATTTTGCGTCCTTGAGTTTGCCGCAGGCGGTGTTGCTGTTCGGCTACGAATGGCTGAAAGCGGAGAGCGCGGCGCTGCCGCTCGGACGCGCCACGGAATTCGACGGACCCGCCACAGAGGGGATTGCCTTCCCCGACACGCGGCCGGCCACGCGGGAGGAATTGCTCGGCCTGTTCTCCCATCTCGAGGCCGAGCTGGATCGATCGGGCTTTCTCTATCCGCCCGAAAAGCGGCCCTCGATGGTGCGTGCGATCCGCAACATGTTCCACCGCATGGGCGCCACGGAGCAAGATGTGCGCACCTGGCGCGGGATCGTGGCCTCGCTTTCCCGAACGCACGCCCCGCGGGGAAAAAAGGTGTCATAGTTCCGCCCCGTTTCTCCTATTGCGATGACCGGAAACGATGATTAGCTTCCTGCACGGGAGGAGAGGGGCAATCGATGCAAAATGCGTTGTTTCAGTGGGGCGGTGCCACCGCCGCGCTTTTAGCGTTGCTGACGACGGCACCCCTCCAAGCCGCTGACAATTCCGGCGTAAGGCCCGTCGCCGACGAGCTTGGCCAGCGCGCCGCCGCCGCCACCACCGCTCCCGAAACGCAGCAGAAAAGCAGTGGCCTCAGCGACAGCGCGGTACGCGTGCTGCTGACCTACGCCTTCTCGCTCATTCCCGCGACCACGACGGGCCCCGACGGCAAGCCCGCCACGGTCGACAAATCCGATCCGAACGTATTCCTGATTCCGAACGAAGATGCGCGCCGCATCATCCGGGCCGCCACGCGCTCGGCCTTTGCCCAGGCCTGCGAGCTCGAAGACCTTGCGCGCGCAAACTACAACACCCTCATGCAGACTGAGGCGGCCAAGAAGATCTGGAGCGACCAGCAGCTCATGATGATCAATGCTCTGCATATGTTCTCCGCCTCGTATTTCTCGGGCGGCGTCAAAATCACCGAGGCTCCCGAGGGCGCGACGACCGGCAGCGCGGCTCCCAAGGACGATGCCGCGGCTCAAGGCGCGGGCCAGGGAACCGCCCTGGTCGCACCGAAGCGCCCGGATTGCCCTCCGGAGCAGAAGCAAAAGGTGATCAATTCGATCAACGCCTATGTGCAATCGGCCAAAGCAGCCCCGCCGGCGCCGTCCCCGGCCGTTCCGGCCTCGTCCGGCTCCAATTGACACTTTCCGCCATTCGCGTGTAACAGAGCGGCGGGCGAAGCCTTGAGCCGATTGGCTTGAAGGGCGCCGGAGAAGGCCCCGGCGGTCCGCCGCCTTCACCAGCAAGGGTTTTTTGGAGCAGACGCGGGGGTAAGCCCGCGGGAACGCTCGGTTTGGCTTTGGAGTCTGAACGCATGTCGAAACGCATTAACGCCAAGCACAAGATCGACCGAAGGCTCGGCGAGAATATCTGGGGCCGTCCGAAGAGCCCCTTCAACAAGCGCGAATACGGGCCCGGCGAGCACGGGCAGCGCCGGCGCGGCAAGCTCTCGGATTACGGCCAGCAGCTCAGAGCCAAGCAGAAGCTGAAGGGCTATTACGGCAATATCACCGAGAAGCAGTTCAAGGCGATCTATCGCGAGGCGGCGCGGCTGCGCGGCGACACCTCGGAGAAGCTGATCGGTCTCTTGGAGCGGCGCCTCGACGCCATCGTCTATCGCGCCAAATTCGTGCCGACCGTGTTCGCCGCGCGCCAATTCGTCAGCCACGGCCACGTGCGGGTCAACGGTCGGCGCGTCAACATCCCGAGCTATCGCTGTCGCGAGGGCGACGTAGTCGAGGTCCGGGACAAGGCCAAGGATGCCGGCATCGTGCTAGAATCCGCGCAGAGCCCCGAGCGCCAGGTGCCCGACTATCTCGATGTCGACCACAGCAAGATGACGGCGAAGCTGACCCGCGTGCCCACGCTCTCCGACGTGCCGTATCCGGTGATCATGGAGCCGAACCTCGTCATCGAGTTCTACTCGCGCTAACCGCGAGCAAGAACGCGTGTGGCGGGTCGCGCTTTCACAGCGCGGCGGCGAGCAGGGTCGCGCCGCCGGCGATGAGCAGCAGCGCGATCGCCTTCGCTGCGACCGCACCCAATGGCACAAGCTTCTCGATGGCCACCATCAGCGTGAGCCCCGCGATCCACACCAGATTCATGACGCCGCCGACGAACAGCAGCAGCATCAGCGCGGCGCAACAGCCGAGGCAATAGGCGCCGTGGGTAATCCCCATGCGCCAGGCCCCCCGCACGCCCGGGCGCCAATGCGCGGCGATGAACTGAGCCGGCCCCCGGCAATGCCTGAGGCACGCCGTCTTCAGCGGCGTGAGCTGGTAGAGGCCCGCTGCGATTAGCACCGCTCCCGCGAGCAATGCCCCGCGCAAGCTCATCATGGCCGACATGACGCCGAGATGCTCGAGCGCCCACTGAGCGGCGACGGCCAACAGGCTGAAAAGAATCCACAAGCTTAGATAGGCCGAGGCGAAGGCGGCGACCGAAGCGCCGGCGCGCGGGGCGCGGCCCTGGCTCTCCGCCTGGCGCACGACACGGGCATAGAGCAGGACGGTCGGCGACGCCGAAGGCAGCATCATCGCCACCATCATGACGACCCACATGCCGAAGGCTGCGAGCCAGTAGAAGGGAGTCCATTGGGCACTGAGCGCCGGGGGGAGTTGAAGCGGCAATAGCCATCCGCTCATGGCGATGGGGTCCATTCCCGTTCCGGCGCCCAACAGGAGGAAAAGCCATGCGAACAGCGTCAGCAGGCAAAGTGCGGCGGCAACGACCATGCCGTCATATCTGAACACGCGCTCCACGACGGTTCCGGACATGCCGCCTCAGCGCACGATGCCGCTTTGGCAGAGATGGATATGGGCGAATTGCCCATAGCTGTCGGCAAGCTCGAACTGAATCGGGCCTGTCGTTTTCGACCAACCGCGCCCGATCTCCGCCTCGGCGAACTCAAAGCCGTCCGGTTGTACGATACGCACGCGATGCGCCGCTCCGGTCACAGGATTGAGGATCGGCTCACCGCGCATCTCCAAGACGTCCTTGATCTTGGCGCGCGCCATGCGGCCATCGATGTCGAGCTCGAAATCGATCTCGGCGACAATTGGCTCGTGCATGGTCTCGCAGGTCGAGGCGAAGACCTGGAACACCGTGGTGCCGGGTTCGGTATCTTCGCCGCGCAGGATGCGGAGCAAAGCCTGGCGCTGTTGCGGCGTCGCCCGCGCATCGAGCACGTGCACGCACTCGCCCTTGCCCTCGTGAATTGGCCCCGGCCAGCGGAAGATGCCGGCGCCCCTGATGCCGTCGAGGCGCGTCGATCCGTATTGTCCGGTCTCGATATCGTACACGGCGAGACCGCGGCAATGGCCGTTGGTCGGCAGCGCGTTGAATTGGCAGGGGCAGCTATAGTCGCAATTGCAATTGCCGAATTCGCGCCCCTTGATCTCCCATGCTGTCATATCCTGCCTCCTTGCCACCACGATGGCGGAGTTTAAGAAGCGGGCGGGGAGCCATTATGGCAAAGGCGCTCCGCGCGGTCGCCTCGATGGATCATATTGTCACAACAGACAGGCCGGCCGGGTCGGACCTAACCTCGCGGACCGTGCGGCTCGCCGACGGCAGGCGCATCGGCTATGCCGAATATGGCGATCCGCAGGGTGCGAGCGTGCTTGCCATTCACGGCACGCCGGGCTCGCGTTTCATGTTCGCGCTCACTGACAAGGCCGCCAGCGAGAGGAGTTTGCGCATCTTCGCGCCCGAGCGCGCCGGCTATGGGCTTTCCGACTTTCGCCGCCAGGACGGTCTCGCGCGGGCCGCTGACGATTTGCGGTGGTTCGCCGATGCTGTCGGGTTGCGGCGCTTTGCCCTGATCGGCGTCTCGGGCGGCGGTCCCTATGCGGTCGCTGCCGCCGCGGCGATGGCCGAGCGCGTCGCGCTGCTGGCGCTGATCAGCCCGGTCGGGCCGATCGCCGAGTGCCAGAGCAAGATTCGCATGTCGAAGCTGCACCGGCTCATCTTCACCAAGATCGGCCGGTCTCGCCCGTCTGGCGCCGCGTTCTTCTGGTCGCTTCGTCACATTGTGCGCTATGCGCCCGACCTCGCCTATCGCGGGCTGATGCAGCGGGTCGCGCCCACGGATCGAAGCGTGCTGCTCAGAGGCGAGGTGAAAGCCAATCTCCAGACCGCGCTGCGGGAGGGCTTGCGGCCCGGCATCGCCGGTGCGCGGCAGGACCTGCGGCTGCTCTGCGCGCCGTGGGGCTTGAAGCTCGAGGAGATCGACGCGCCTTCCATCGTCTGGCAGGGCAGCGACGACACCATCGTGCCCCCTGGCGCCGCCTATCAGCTTGCCGAGACGCTGCCCAATTGCCGCCTCGATGTTATCCAGGGCGCCGGTCATTACTGGATGTTCGGGGAGTTCCACCGCGTGCTCGACGCGGTCCAGGCGGCGCTGCGCGGCTAGCCCCGCCAACCGCCGCAAGCAGCCCTTGCGATAGAGTGCGAAACTTGCAACAACGCGCGCCATGAAAAGCCAATGGAACGACAGCGCCGCGCGCGAGATGGTCGAGGCTTACGCCAAGCAGGGCGTCGGCCAAGACATCGCGCTCAGGGTCTACACCACGCGCCTCCTGGGGCGCGATCCGCTTCTCGTTCTGCATGGCGGCGGCAACACCTCGGTGAAGACGCGCGCC
>JBAUOI010000502.1:0-1741 GCA_049579665.1 Methyloceanibacter sp. | reverse complement strand
AACGCGCCGACCACCGGTGAGCTCCAGCTCGAAGTCTCGATCGGCCGCAGGGTGAGGCTGCTCCGCCAGCGGCTGCAACTGACCGCGACCGAGCTCGCCACTGAGGCCGGCCTCTCCCCCGGCATGCTGTCGAAGATCGAAAATGGCGGCACCTCGCCCTCGCTTTCGACCTTGCAGGCGCTGTCGCGCGCGCTCAACGTGCCGATGACGAGCTTCTTCGCCGATTTCGAGGAGCGCCGCGACTGCTCCTATGTGCGCGCCGGCCAAGGCGTGCTGATCGAGCGGCGCGGCACCAAGTCCGGCCATCGCTACGAGTTGCTCGGCCATTCGCTCTCCCGCGACATCATCGTCGAGCCTTATCTCATGACCCTGAGCCAGGACGCGGAGCCTTACGTGCTGTTCCAGCATGACGGCGTCGAGTTCATCTACATGCTGAGCGGGAAAGTGATTTACCGCCACGCCGACAAGCTCTATCCAATGTCGGCGGGGGATGCGCTGTTCTTCGACGCGGGCGCGCCGCACGGCCCCGAGGAGCTGCTCGAGCGGCCGATGACCTATCTTTCGATCATCATCTACCCGCGTAGTTGAATTTCCCTATAGGAAACTTTATTTCACCCGGGTTGACGCGCGGCTTTGCCCCGTACATGGTGAAGGCCGCATTTAACCGGAGCTTTTTCACGCATGTGCGGCATCGTCGGACTCTTCATCAAAGACCCAACTCTCGAGCCCGAGCTCGGCCGGCTCACCGCCGGCATGCTCGCTACTTTGTCGGATCGCGGGCCGGACAGCGCGGGCTTCGCCGTCTACGGCCAGGGCAAGAGCGGCGAGACCAAGCTCACGCTCCGCGCGCCTTCCGCCGCGGCGATGGAAGAGATCGCCGGCAAGCTCGGCCGCGACTTCAGCGATGCCAATATCACGCTGCACGACACCCACGCCGTGGTCGGGGTCGAGGACCGGTCGCTTTCCCGGCTGTCCGAATGGCTGGCCGACGAGGCGCCCGAGATCGAGATCGTCGGGCGCGGGCACCGCATGGAGATCTACAAGGAGGTCGGCCGCCCCGAGACGGTCGCCGAGCGCTTCGAGCTTGCCGCGATGCACGGCACCCATGCCATCGGCCACACCCGCATGGCGACGGAATCGGCCGTGACCACCGACGGCGCGCATCCTTACTCCACTGGCAAGGACCAGTGCCTCGTGCATAACGGCTCGCTGTCAAATCACAACAATATCCGCCGGGTGCTTAAGCGCGAAGGCTTCGCCTTCGAGACCGAGAACGACACCGAGGTCGCCGCCGGCTATCTGAGCTGGAAGATGCGCGAAGGGATGTCGCTCGGCGACGCGCTGAAAGTAAGCCTCGACGATCTCGACGGCTTCTATACGTTCGTGGTGGGCACCGAGAATGGCTTCGGCGTGCTGCGCGACGGCATTGCCTGCAAGCCCGCGGTGATGGCCGAGACTGATCGCTATGTCGCCTTTGGCTCCGAATATCGCGCGCTCGCCGGCCTACCCGGGATCGAGACGGCGTGCATCTGGGAGCCCGAGCCCGCCACGGTCTATTTCTGGGAGCGCTGATCGTGCCGGAAGTCGATCTCGGCGCCACGCCGCTCAGGGAGCTGAATGCATCCCTTCACCGGCTGAGCCCCGACACCAATGAACGGCACTGGATCGTCGATCATCCAGCCGGGCGGCATGCCATTGCCGCCGGGCTGAACGCACCCATCACCGTCGAGATCAACGGACC
>JBAUOI010000501.1:0-1838 GCA_049579665.1 Methyloceanibacter sp. | reverse complement strand
GGTGCTCGGCCTTGTCTTCCGCTTCCTCGCTTTCTCTCGCCGACAGCGCCGCGGCGGGACCCGGGCGCTTCGCGAGCGTCATCTCGAGCGCGATCATGAACAGAATGATGCCGCCGGCGGTCTGGAGCGCCGCAAGGGAGACGCCGAGCTGCTTGAGAACCGGTCCGCCGAACAGGGCGAACAATAGGATAATCACCGTAGCGATGAACACGGCCTTGACCGCGATCGCGCGGCGCTCGCCTCGCGTCATGTTGGGCGTGAGTGAGGCGAGCAGCACGGCCGTGTCGATCGGGCCGATGACGGCAAAGAAGGTGGTGAACGCGGTGAGCGCGGTTTCGAGCATGGCAAAACGGGGTTCGAGGGCGCGCTTCTTCTAGCATCTTTCGCCGTTAAGCACGACGCGGCGGCCTGACCAAGGGCGTTGCTCAAAACGCAAGCATCGGATTAAGATGCCTGAAAATAGAACAGAGGAAGCGCGCCGGGCTTTGGAGTGGCTGGTTTTTTGGAGAGCTGGGACGGGCGCGATTGCCGCAAACTGCTGAGAGGGTGAGTGTCGAGGTGAAGGCGGAGGAGCCTTCCCTGCTTTCCCGCAAATTCTTCGATGAGATGCGCGGCCCCGACGGCAGCGTCAGGCACGCTTATGCCGAGCTTGCCGGCCTGCTCGACAATCTCTCGATCGATTCCCTGGTTACCAAGCAGAACGCCGCGGAGGAGTTGTTCCGGCGGCTCGGCATCACCTTCGCGGTCTATGCCGAAGGCGGCTCGACCGAGCGGCTGATCCCCTTCGATCTGATCCCGCGCATCCTTGACCGCTCCGAATGGGATCTGGTCGAGCGGGGCTGCATCCAGCGGGTGAAGGCGATCAACGTTTTCCTCTACGACATCTATCACGACCAGGAGATCATCAAGGCGGGGCTGGTGCCGCCGGAATTCGTGCTGCTCAATCCGGCGTTCCGCCCGGAGATGCTCGGCGTCGAGCCGCCGAAGAATGTCTACGCGCATATCGCCGGCATCGACCTGGTGCGCACCGGCGAGCGCGATTTCTTCGTGCTCGAGGACAATGTGCGCACCCCCTCGGGCATCTCCTACGTGCTCGAGAATCGCGAGATCATGATGCGGCTGTTTCCCGACGCCTTCGCCGGGCAGTCGATCTCGCCGGTCGGCAATTATCCGGAGCAACTGCTCGAGAATTTGCGCGCGGTGGCGCCGTCTGCCGCCGAGGACCCGGTGGTCGTGCTGCTGACGCCCGGCCGCTACAACAGCGCCTATTTCGAGCATGTGTTCCTCGCCGAGCAGATGGGCATCGAGCTGGTCGAGGGCGGCGATCTGTTCGTGCGCGATGGTTTTGTGTGGATGCGCACCACCGAGGGCCCGGTCAGGGTCGACGTGATCTATCGCCGCGTGGACGACGATTTCATGGACCCGCTCGCCTTTCGCGCCGATTCGGCGCTCGGCGTGCCGGGCCTGCTGAGCGTGATCCGCTCGGGAAGAGTCGCGCTCGCCAACGCGCTCGGCACCGGCGTCGCCGACGACAAGGCGATGTATTGCTACGTGCCGCGCATGATCGAGTTCTATCTCGGCGAGCACGCGATCCTGAACAACGTTCACACTTACATGCTGCGCGATCCGAAGCAGCGGCAGCACGTGTTCGACAATCTGCACAATCTCGTCGTCAAGGAGGTGCAGGGCTCCGGCGGCTACGGCATGCTGATCGGACCGGCGTCGACGGCGGAAGAGCGCGAGGCCTATAAGCGCCGGGTGATGCGCAACCCCGACAATTACATCGCCCAGCCGACGCTGGCGCTGTCGACCGCGCCGACGTTGGTCGAGGGCGAGAT
>JBAUOI010000500.1:0-1762 GCA_049579665.1 Methyloceanibacter sp. | reverse complement strand
TTGGAGAACGGCTTCAAGCGCTATTTCTGGAAGTCGCTGTTCGGCACCAGCATCGACGGGCTGGCGATCCAACAAGCCTCGCTGACCGATGGGCCGGCGCATTTGAAGGACGCCATCTGCGGCGTCGACAAACCGAAGCCGTCCGCTACGCGCAAGGGCAGTCGCAAGGTCAGTCGCAAGGGTGGATCGAAGAAGCGCAGCACCCGCGCCAATTGAGTGAGCATGTCCGCTTTGGGTCAGAAGCGGACGTCACCGTCGGCCCATCGCGATGTCCGCTAAGTGCCAACAAGCAGACATTCTCGGTTCGCTGTTAGCGCGATGTTTTTCCCTGTTCGCAATAAAAAATTCCCTGTTCCGATGGCAGGGAATTCGTCCAAAAAGTTTCGTGTCATAGGAGACATCGCGGCTCGACCCTTCGTGAAAATTCGAGCTTGTGCAGTGGCCCAACGCTGAGAGGCACCTCTTTTCTATGCTAACGTTCCCCTACGCTTCCGGGAGACGGCGTGCGCCTTGCGAGAGAGGACGAAACGATGTCGTACAAAGAAGGCGCTCTGATGCAGAAAACCGAGCCCCTGGTCCGCGCCCGTGAGTACGCCGTCAGCGGAATTACCGCCGTCCTCGGTGTCAGTCTGTTTGTCCAAGAGGCTCAAAGGATTCGGGAGGCTCCGTTTTGTCTCGTCAACTACGAGTACCTGGCGCTGCTCGCTGTGACCGGCGCCCTCGTGTTTCTGTGGATTTGGGGTTCGGAAGAGCTAGAGATGCTGGGACGATGGCTCGATCCCGAGGAGTTTCCTGTCCCATCGAGCTTCAATCAACTCGCGATGATCATGGGACTGGCGTTCGTTCTTGTTTGTCTCTTTTTTGCCGCCAGAGACATCCGCTGGTACACTAGCCTGTTCCTCTTCTACATGTTTTTGGACTTCGTCATGCTGCGATACGTGCACGGCGTAATCCGTCACGCGGTCGATGGCAGCTTCAAGCGCGTGCGCGAAGATAAAAGTCCCTCAGCCGAGCTGTACGCCAAGGCAATCGAACAGATCGAGCATTACTACTTTGTTCGACCTCATGATCTTCGACGCATTGTAGTCTTTTTCGCTATGGGCATCGCGTGGGTGTTGGCACTCCAAGGGAGCTATCATGACAATCAAGAGTGCAATGATGACATTTTCGTCAAGCTTGCCTACGGCCTAAGTATTGCGACCGTCACCGCGGCGGAGATCGTAATTGGCTACTGGCGGCAGGCGAGAGACAATGCATTGCGCGCAGTCGAGGCGAGTCTCTCCGAGGCGCGGCGACAAATCGACACCCCATCCGCACGAGGTGGCGGTCTGGTGAGGAAACGTCGCCAGAATCCGCGCGGCGGACGTCCTGCCATTTGATGTCAAACAAGGCACCTTCTCGACTGTTGTCTAAGCTCGGCCCATGTCCGCTGTGGGTCAGTCGGCGATATCAGCGGGCCATGCTTCGATGTCCGAAAGGAGCCCGGAAGCGGACGTTGAACTGAATGCGTGAATGTCGCCAAAAAACACCGGACCTTCCCTGCTATCGAATGAGGGTCTCCCTGCTCCTCGAATTAGGGAGAGACATATCTAACCCATTGAGATACGAGGACCTTCTGCTGGGATGAGACGGCGCTGTCCCTGCAATTTGGCAAAATTACCCTGCATTTCCCAAAATTGCGGGAGAGACAGGTCAGCTTCGGACTGCCAGCACAGCCAACCTAAGCCATTGATATAGAACGAACGATCCGAAGCAAACCTTG
>JBAUOI010000499.1:0-3221 GCA_049579665.1 Methyloceanibacter sp. | reverse complement strand
GTCAGTCTCTCGGACAAGAATCCAAATCAATCTCCCGAAGTGATCACCGCGCTGACGCCGCTCTCTCGGGTTTTCAGCGGGTGTTGAGACCGCGCTTAGCGAGTCAAATTTCGCTCTAGCATCGGCGCTGGGCAGGTTGTTTGGTGACGAAGCGTTAGCCGCCATCTTGAGCGTAGCGGACAGTCGATCCAACCCGCTCTCAAATATTGCATCTGCATGCAAGAGATCGTCGAGGTCAGCTTGCCGTTCACCGCCTCGGGGCTGGAAGGCGCCTGTCCGCCCGCGCACGTGCAATTTGCCATTTAGATGGCCGTCATTTCAGGGTAGTTTTGAGTCGTGGCCGAGGGAGCCGGACGGGGGCCATGCTGCTGGAACGCCTGTCTAACACTGCTGTTGCGATCCCATCGTTGCTGATCGCATGCGCGTTTGCGCTTTGCGCAGATTCGGACGCAAAGGCCGAAGATCCGCCGGCCCCATGCCAAGACGAGGCTGGGCTCGCTCTCCTCTCCTCGCCGATCGCTCCCTGGAGCGGTGCGCCCTTGCGTGTCGTCTTCACGGTGGAGAAGCCGGCGGACGGCGAGCTTGCCCTGATCGCGCCTGACGGAAAGGTCGCGGCCAAATCGGGCCGGCGGCTCGGCGGCCCGCCCTATTTCTGGTTCGCCGAAATCGCCTCGCCGGCGGTGGGCAACTGGCAGGCGAAGCTCACGCGCGTCAACGCCTCGCCTCAATGCAGAGAGGTGACCCGCGACATCGCGGTGCAGCGCAAGCCGTCGGCGAAACTGCGCGCCGCAAAGGGCGTCTGGCCGCTGCGCGATGCCTGGACGCGCGAGACCGAGAATCTCTACGCCGCGTGGATCGAGAAGCTGTTCGATGCGCCGCTCGACGAAGAGCTGTCGTGGAAGTCGATGGACAAGGTGCTGCACGATCCGTCGCGCAATATCCTGTTCAATCATCTCGGCCTGCGCGAGGACGAGAAGGGGGCAATCATCCAACCTGACTGCGCGGATGTTCCGTATGTCTTACGCGCGTATTTCGCCTTCAAGATGGGGCTGCCATTCGGCTACTCGAAATGCACGCGCGGCGACGGCGGCATGGCGCCGAAATGCGCACAGTGGTGGAACGTCGTCAACGAGGAACCGCCGCCCGTGGTTGAGCGTGTCCTGGCCCGGCGGGTGGTCGAGCAAACCGGCTTCTTCGGCATGTTTTTTGCCTCGCCCGCCGCCGACCCTCAGACGAGACGCAGCGTTGTTGCCGCTCCCCGCCGGCCAAAGGGACTCGTGCCGGGGTTCCAGTATTATTTGAATACGGCCATCGCCGACGCCGTGCATTCCGGCAATGGCCGGACGGCGGATAACGACGACAACACCGATTACTATCCCGTGCCGCTGACTGAGGAAAGCTTGCGTCCCGGCACGATCTACGCCGATCCCTATGGCCACGTTCTCATCTTGGTTAAGCGCGTTCCCCAGACGAGCGACGCGGCTGGCCTCTTCCTTGCCGTCGACGGTCAGCCGGACGGGACGGTCGCGCGCAAACGGTTTTGGCGCGGCAACTTCCTGTTTGCCCAGGATCCCACGCTCGGCAGTCCGGGCTTCAAGCGTTTCCGCCCGATTGTGCGCGAAAAGAACGGCACTTTGCGCCGCATCAGCAACGAAGAGATCGCGAAGAATGCCGACTACGGCGATTACTCATCGGAACAGGCAAGCCTCCAAGTCGAGGATTTCTACGACCGCATGGACGACGTGATGTCGCCGTCGCCGCTCGATCCCGTGCGCGCGCTGAAGGAGGCGGTCACGGCGCTCGAGGAGCAGGTCAATGCGCGCGTGAACTCGGTCGAGAATGGACGCAAATATCTAGCGGAGGGCGGCAAGACCGTAGACATGCCGGACGGCGCGTCGATTTTCGAGACCACCGGGGCATGGGAAGATTTCGCGACGCCGTCCCGCGACCTACGCTTGTTGATCGCCATCGACGTGGTGCGTGGGTTCCCGATCCGGGTCGCGCGGCGGCCCGAGCGTTATGCCATGCCAAAGGGGAAGAGCGCCGCGGAGGTCAAGGCTGAGTTGGAAGCCACGCTGGCATCGGAACTTGTTGCGCGCAAATTTTCCTATAAACGCACCGACGACTCGCAATGGACTCTGACGCTCAAGGACGTGCTCGATCGCGTGTCCGCTTTGGAGACGGCGTATAACATCAACGATTGCGCCGAGCTGCGCTGGGGTGCGCCGGAAGGCAGCGAGGAAGCACTGACCTGCAAACGGCGTGCATCGGAGGCGCAGCGGCAAAAAATGACGGAATACCGCGCCTGGTTCAGCGAGCGCCGCCGCCCGCCGCGCGGCTGAGCCCGGGTCCACCTTCAGAGCGAGGAAAAAGAGGCCCAACTGACCGTTCAAATCGTCTGCGCAAGGGCCAATTGATGAGGGGAACAGGGATGATGCTGCGGCGTGCCGGGCTAGGCCTCCTCCTCGGAGCGGTCTTGATGGCCCCGTCAGGCGCCTCCGCCGGTCCAGCCCTCGTCTTCGAGCCCTATACCGGCACGGTGTTCTACGCCGAAGATCCCGACGCGCAGTGGTTTCCCGCCTCCCTCACCAAGTTGATGACCGCCTATGTCGCCTTCCAGGCATTGAAGGCCGGTACCATTACGCCCGACACCAAGCTCATATGCTCCAAGGAGGCGACGGAGCAGGCTCCAAGCAAGCTCTGGCTGAAAGTGGGCGAGTCGATCACGCTCGACGTCGCGCTCAAGGTCCTCATCGTCGAGTCGGCCAACGACGTCGCCGTCATGATCGCCGAGGGGGTCGCCGGCAGTCAGGAGGCGTTCGTCCAGCGCATGAACGAGGCGGCACAGCATCTCGGCATGAGGCGGACCACTTTCGCCAATGTCAACGGCTTGCCCGACGAGCGGCAGGTGACCACCGCCCGCGACCTTGCCAAGCTGGCGCGCGCCATCATCATCGCGTTCCCCGAGCATGCCGCTCTGTTCACCACTATCCGAGTTCAGGTGGGGAAGCAGATTCTGCGCACGCATAACGGCCTTCTGGTGAGTCTCCCGGGCGCCGACGGCATGAAGACCGGGTTCATTTGCGAATCCGGTTTCAATGTGGTGGCGAGCGCGACCCGGGACGGCCGCAAGCTGGTCGCCGTCGTGCTGGGAGAGCAGTCATTGGTAACGCGCCGCATGCGCGCGACAGATCTCTTGGAGAACGGCTTCAAGCGCTATT
>JBAUOI010000498.1:0-2245 GCA_049579665.1 Methyloceanibacter sp. | reverse complement strand
ATGGAGAAGTTCGTGGCGAGCGCCCCGGCGCGCGGCAAGATCGATCCGCGCTGGCCGGTGGAGAAGAAGCTGACTGCTCTTGCCGATGCTCTCGGCAAGGATGTGTTCGAGCTCACGGTCTTCGTGCTGGAGAAACCCCGCCACCGCGACCTGGTCGATCGGATCTTGGCGACTGGGGCGCGGGTCGCGCTCTATCCCGCCGGCGATGTTGCCGGCGCGCTGATGGCGGCCATTCCCGGCTCCGGTATCGATGCCTTGATGGGAACAGGCGGTACACCCGAGGGCGTTATGTCTGCATGCGCCATCAGGGCGCTCGGCGGCGAGTTTCTGGCTCGCCTCGATCCGCAGCTGCAAACCGAGGCGAAAGCGGTCAAGGAGGCCGGCATCGACACCTCGAAATGGTATGAACGCGACGAGATAATCAAATCGAATAACGTGTTTTTCTGCGCCACGGGGATCACCACCGGCCTGATGCTCGAAGGTGTCGAGCGGACGAGGACCCACTATAAGGTGCAGACCATGATGATAACGGGAGCAACTGGCGAGCGGCAGATTCTGACGAGCTATATGCCAAGCGAGCGCTTGGCGAGCATCGCGGCCCGCGACGTCGCTTGAAATCCCGATCTTGGGAGGAGTGCCTGGAGTGCTAAATGTCGAAACGGGCTGATCATCCGATCATCCTCGGCATTGTCGGTGATTCTGCGTCGGGCAAGTCGACACTGTCTGCGGGTGTTGCCCAGATCCTGGGCGAAGAGCACTGCACGGTGATCTGCACCGACGACTATCACCGCTACGACCGCAAGGCGCGCGCCGCAGCGGGCCTGTCGGCGCTCGACCCGCGCTCCAACTATGTCGACGTGTTGGAACAGCATTTGCGCCTGTTGCGCCACGGCGAGCCGGTCCTGAAGCCGGTCTACGACCACAGGCAGGGCACGCTCGAACCGGCCGAATATGTGCGCCCCAAGGGCTTCGTCATCGCCGAGGGGCTACTCGGCTTTGCCACGCGCGCGATGCGCGACTGCTACGACGTGAAGATCTATCTCGATCCCGAGGAGGAACTCCGGGTGCGGTGGAAGATGCATCGCGACACGACGAAGCGGGGTTACACGAAGGAGCAGGTTATGGCGCAGCTCAACCGGCGCGAGAGCCACGCCGCGAACTTCGTCCATCCGCAGCGCACCTTCGCCGACATCGTCATCCGCTTCCAGCGGCCCGCCGACGCCAACGGGTCGGACACGAGGCTCGACGTTCGCCATATCCTGCGGCCGACGCTGCCCCATCCCGACTTCACCCCTCTGTTCGATGGGTCGAGCAATGCCGGGCTGCATTTGGAGCTTGCCCGCGACCGCGACGGCAAGCCCGTCGACGTACTTGAGATTAATGGGAATATCTCCGACAAGAGGGCCGAGCGGATCGAAGATCTGCTATGGAACCTCATCCCGGAGGCGGGACATCTGCGCGACGAGGTCGGCCGCATCGATCTGGCCAACGGCGCAAAGAGCCATCCCCTGGCGCTGACCCAGCTTCTCGTGGGGTATCACGCAGTCAAAGCTGCGATGGGCATCCGCGCGTATTAGCCCGTATTTTTTGGCAGTGGACTTGCTGCGATTCTACGCTTTCGGGTCAACCGCCTTGCTCCGCCGCACCTCCGCGTTCTACCTTTCGGAGGCGCTTGGATCGAACGCTGAAGCAAGGGATTCCTTGTCGTGCATGGCCTTCTCCAATCGACCAAGCACGTTTCGCTCAGCAATCAAAGGACTCTCTACGTCTGCTTTGCGGTGTTGGTTTCGTTCTGGTTTGCGCTTGGCACGCGGAGTCACATCACCGATGCCTCCCTCCGCTACGACTCCGCTCAGAATGTGAAAATCGCCTATCGCTTCATCCATACCGGCGACTTCACCTTTGGTGGAGAAGCGAGGAAGGCTATGAGGCGTGAGCCTGTGCCGGTCCTCGTGGCCGCAGCTTTGCTGCTGTTGCATCCCAGCTTCGAGAATTACAAGAAAGCAGATCGGAAAACGGTCGGTTGACCAGCACGGTCAAGCTCGCAAACGTGTTCTGGGAGTTTCTCGCCGCCCTGTTCATTTTCCTGCTGTGTCTGGAGCTTTTTCAGAGACCCTTGGTCGCGGGCCTAGGAGGGCTGTTTACCCTCGCAATCAGCGACATGACGTTCTTATCCACCAGCCAAGTGATCGACACTCTGTTGAACGAGCTTCCTGGCGCCGCGCTCATGCTCATTGCCTCATGG
>JBAUOI010000497.1:0-3354 GCA_049579665.1 Methyloceanibacter sp. | reverse complement strand
CCACCGCACCGCGAAACTCGGCCGCGAGCTTGGCAAGCGCATCGAGTCGCGGATGCAGCTCCTGCTCGAGCCAAGCGCGCAGGCGCTGCGCCAGCACGGGCGAAGCGCCGGAGGTGCCGATCGCCACCGTGACCTCGCCGCGATCGACGATCGCGGGCAGAGCGTAGGTGCAAAGCTCGGGCCTGTCCGGCACGTTGACCGGCACGCCGAGCGCGCGAGCAATGGCCGAGACGCGGGCATCCTCCTCGTCGTCTTCGGTCGCGGCGATGACCAACGGACGGCCGCGTAATTGATCGATGCCCGGGCGCGGCGCGATCAGCGACACGAGCCCCTCCTCGAGCAGCGCGGCGATCTCCGGCACGAATTTGTCGGCGGCGATGTCGACCACCGGCGCGCGCTTGAGCAGAAGCCGCGCCTTGACGGCCGCCAACTCGCCGCCGCCGGTGACCAGCGGCCGCTTGCCGTCGAAGCTCACCAGGATGGGGAAGGTCCGCATCGCTAGCCTCCCATCACCAGCCGCTCGGCTGGCGCATCGGCGAGGCTCTCGGGCGCAAGCTCGACCTCGAGCCCGTCAAGCTCCTTCGACATGATGATCTGGCAGCAGAGCCGCGAGCGCTCGTCGACATTGAACGCGCCGTCAAGCATCTCAAGCTCCTCGGAGGTCGGCGGCGCGAGCTTCGCCAGCCAATCCTCTCCCACCCAGACATGGCAGGTGGCGCAAGCGCAAGCCCCGCCGCATTCCGCCTTGATGGGAAGACCCCAGTCGCGGATCACCTCCATCACGCGCCAGCCTTCCAGCGCTTCGAGGCGATGCGTCGTGCCGTCGGGCATATGCACGGTGACAAACATGATCTAGGCGACCCTCAAGAGAATTCGCGGCGTGAGGCGAGAGGCAGTCGTGTGGCGGAAACCCAGCGTGCCGTCAGGCCGCGCGCGAGCGCGCAGGCCGGCAGAACCTGCGCCAACAACAACCACGCCGGTGAAGGCTTCGCTCGCCTGCATGCTTAACTCGCCCGAGAAAAGTACCGCTGCAGATATAGGGATTGTAATAAAAAATCGTTCTCCCAACTAGCCATCGGCGCGCAAAAGAAGCAAATTTGTTCCGCTCAGTGGTAAACAGAAGAAATTTTTTCCAAAGAGGTCGCGTCCCGCAGTTTCCGTCCTGTGCCGGCGGAAATGGCGCAAATCCATTTTCCAGCCGGGGGTCCCGCCGTTAGCCCCGCTTCACCAGCACGTCCCTAATTTCTTCGAGCAGTTGCACCTCGCGGGAGGGGGGCGGCTCGCTTTGCGGCTCTTCCTCCTGCTTGCGGCGCAACCTGTTCATCCCCTTGATCGCCATGAACAGCACGAAGGCGACGATCAGGAAGCTGATCACATTATTGATGAACAGCCCGAAATTCATGGTCGGCGCCCCGGCCTGCCTGGCGGCTGCCAGCGAGGGATAGTGCCCACCATTGAGCGCGATGAACATATTGGAGAAATCGACCCCGCCAGTGACCACGCCGATCGGCGGCATGATGATGTCGTCGACCAGCGAGCGCACGATGGTGGAGAAGGCAGCGCCGATGATGATGCCGACCGCCATGTCGACCACATTGCCGCGAAGCGCAAACTCCTTGAATTCCTGTAGCATTGCCGCTGCTCCCCTTGCCTCCCGTCGCTTGCAAAGTCACCACCATGCCACGTTTCAACGCCAATGGTGTCCCCGGAGTTTTCAAGCCGCTGGCCGCTGGCCGACCGGCAAGTTAAAAGCTGCATACCTCCCCCTTGACGGGGAGGGATGAGAACAATGGATAGGGGGAGGCAACGTGGCGACAGAGGTTCCCGCGAACGAGCATCCGGCGCGCGACCGCCATCAGCTCCAGACGCTGATCCTCGCCATCACCCTGCTCGTCACCACGCTGCTCGCCATCATCGTCGCCATCTCGGCCGCGTCCGGGCTCAATCACTACGGCGTGCTGCATTTTCCGCTCGGCTTCTATCTTCTCGCGCAGGGGCTGGTCATCTTCATCGTCGTCGTGGCGTTCTGGTTCATCCGCATCCAAGAGCACATCGATCTGGCGCGGAGCGAGCGCGAGGGGCTCGGTTAGCAATGAGCGTCCCGTCGCGCCTGCGTACGCCGAACCCGCATCTTGGCGCCTATTACGGCATCGTCACCAGCGCCTTCGTCTCGCTCGTCATCATGCTGGCGATGTTCGAGCAACTCGGCTGGGGCCGTCCGCTGCTCGCCCAATCCATGATGATCGTGCCGCTGGCGCTGTATCTGCTGATCGCCGCAGGGGCGCGAACCTTCGAGGTCGATGACTTTTTCGCCTCGGGCCGCCGCGTGCCGGCGGTGTTCAACGGCTTCGCGCTCGCCGCCGTTGCGGTCGGCGGCGTGGGCTTTCTTGGCTATACCGGCACCGTATTCTTTCTCGGTTTCGACGCGCTCGCGATCGGGCTTGGCTGGACCTTCGGCATGCTGCTCGCCGCCATCCTGTTCGTGCCCTATTTGCGCAAGGCCGGCTCCTATACACTGCCGAGCTTTCTCGGCCATCGCTTTCGCTCGCGCACTTTGCGCATCGCGGCTAGTGTGGCGCAGCTGCCGCCGACTGCGCTGCTCGTCGTCGCCGAGATCAAGATCGCCGCGCTGATCGCCGCGCTGTTCCTGCCGGTCTCCTTCTCCATTGCCGTGCTGGTGCTTGCGGCGCTGATCGCCGCGATCGCCATTCTCGGCGGCATGCGGTCGCTGACCTGGACGGCAAGCGCGGAGTTCCTGGTCGGCGCGGTCGGGTTGACCGTGGTGGTGACCACCGTATCGGTCCTGCTCACCAACGTGCCGGCGCCGCAACTGACCTATGGCGAGATGTTCTCGTCCTTGCACAATGCCGAAATCACGGCGGGGCTCACCCCGGTCGCGCCGGGCGGGCTCGCCACCGCCCTGCCGGGTGCCATGCCGGCGCCCACGGTCAAGCCCTTCCTGCAACCATTCGGCAGTCTCGGCCCGATGGATTTCACCACGCTGTTTCTCTGCCTCGCCCTTGGCACGGCGGCGCTGCCGAGCCTGTTGATGCGGAGCGGCGTGACCAGCTCGATCGCCGATCAGCGCCGCTCGACCGCCTGGGGTCTCCTGTTCGTGGCCTTGTTCGTGGTAACGGCGCCTGCCATCGCCGCCTTCGCCAAGCTCATCATCTTCCGCGACATCGCGCTCGCCTCGGCCTCCTCGCTTCCCGCCTGGCTCACCGAGCTTGCCGATAAGCACCTGCTCCAGTCCGCCGACGCCAACGGCGACGGCGCGATCGGCGCGGCAGAGCTGCTCATCGGCCGTGACGGCGTTGCGCTCGCGCTGCCCTGGGCGGCCGGGCTGCCTTACGT
>JBAUOI010000496.1:0-8995 GCA_049579665.1 Methyloceanibacter sp. | reverse complement strand
CGCTTTGACCGGTGATGAAGGAGGAGCGGCCTGCCGTGCAGCTCTGCTCGCCGTAATAGTCGGTGAAGATCATGCCCTCATTGGCGATGCGATCGATGTTGGGCGTGCGATAGCCCATCAAGCCTTTCGTGAAGGCGCTGATATTGGCTTGCCCGATATCATCCCCCCAGATCACGAAGATGTTTGGCTTCGCGCCGGTGGCCGGCGCGGGCTTGTCCTGAGCGGCGACGCTCGTCGGTCCGAGCGCTCCCAACGCCGTTGCCGCGACCAGCGCCGAGCTGGTGAGCAAAATATCGCGGCGGCTTGGACTTTTTTCGCCTGAAGCTTCGTCGCTTGAATTTTGATTTGCCTGGAGTCTGCACTCATAAGGCCTCCGCTACGCCTTGTGTTGCACTCCGAATGGGCAAGGTTACCGGTATCGACTATGTGGCGCAACGGCCACGCGGCGACTCCATCGGCGTCTGCGCAAGACATGAGAATTGACGCGTCTCCTCCAGGTCGGATCAAATGCTCGGTGTGGGGGACCCGGAGATGCGCGAAGTGATTGGCGAGTTGAAGACTTGGCTCGGTCGCGCCAAGTCTTCGCGGGCTCTGCTTGCCACCTGGGCGATCATCGCTGGCTGCGCAGCGGTCGCTCAACCCGAGGCTTCACGCGCCGCCGAGTTCGGCACCGGCCCTTGGGTGAAGGGCTACACCGACATCTTCGGGGGCATTCTGCCACCGGTTCCGGGATTCTATTTCCGCACAGACGCCTACCACTATAATGGCGATGCCGAGCGGACCATATTCAACGGCTTCGCTCAGGTCGGCGTCGAGCAGGACTACACCGCGACCATCGCCGCGCTCACTTATGTGACGCCGTGGAAGATCCTCGGCGGCACCTATGCCGTCGCGGTGGTTCCAAGCATGGTCGCCATGGATGTCGATGTCGGCATTGGCATTCCGCAATTCACCGGGCCGCTCGGCTTGAGGACCTTCGGGCCGTTCAACTTCAAAACCGGCGACACCAATCTCTCGCCGGGCGACACCGCCTTCGCCCCACTCGTGCTTGGCTGGAACGCCGGCAACTTCCACTGGAATGTCGGCGTGTTCGGTTTCGCGCCGACCGGCGACTACAGCAAGCGGCAGCTTGCCAATACGAGCCTGAACCATTGGGCGGTGATGAACCGCATCGCCGGCACCTATTTCGACCCGAAGACTGGCTGGCAGGTGAACGGCGCCGCGATCTATTCAGTGAACTGGGAGAATTCGGCGACCGACTACGAGACCGGCAACATCCTCAACCTGGAGGGTGTGGTCGCGAAGAATTTCGGGCGCCTCGGCGTGGGCGTCACCGGCTACGCAATGATCCAGACCACCGGCGACAGCGGCGCCGGCGCAAGGCTCGGTTCGTTTGAGTCGCGCGTTTTCGGCGCCGGACCAATCGTAAGCTATACGATCGGCAATCCCGCAAATGGGCTCACATTCATCGGCAAGTACTATCAAGAGTTCGACGCCAAGAACACGTTCGAGGGTAACACCTTCGATTTCGCCTTTACGGCGAAGTTCTAGCCGGCGCAAGACACTGATTCGCTTCAAAAGCTACCGCCTGGGTCGCCCCGATTTGCTCGGCGCTGCCGCCTGTCGCCACGCAGACGGACGACGCCGGCTACGGCGTCTCCGGCACCTAACGGTCGCACTCGAGCCATAAAGTCTGGTTAGCGGGGAGGTTTCGAAGCTAGGTTGCAGCGGAGGAACCGAATGCGGAACGCGATTGCGCTGACTTTGGGCCTGCTTCTCACGCCATTTGTCGCACCCCCGGCGTACGCGCTCACCGAAGACGAGGCGCACGCCCTTGGCGTCAACGCCTATCTTTATTTCTATCCACTCGTGACCATGGACATCACGAGGCTGCAGCTCACCAACCAGCAGCCGGGGCCAGGCTCGCTCGGTGGTCCGATGAATCGCTTTGCCAATATCGAGGCGTTCCCAACCGCTGACATGCGCGTGGTGGTGCGGCCAAATTTCGACACGCTTTATTCCAGCGGCTGGCTCGATTTGACCAAGGAACCGGTGGTCGTCTCGGCGCCCGATACGGGCGGCCGCTATTATCTGCTGCCGATGCTCGACATGTGGACCAACGTGTTCGCCTCGCCCGGCTGGCGCACGACAGGCACCGGCGCCGGCAATTACCTCGTCACACCCGCGGGCTGGAGCGGATCAGTGCCCGCCGAATTCACCCGCATCGACGCACCCACGCCTTATGTCTGGATCATCGGCCGCACCAAGACCGATGGCCCCTCGGATTACGACGCCGTCCACAAGATCCAGGACGGTTACAAGATCACGCCGCTATCGCAATGGGGCAAGGAGCCAGTCGCTCCGGTGGTCAAGATCGATCCTTCCATCGACATGAAGACACCGCCCAAGATCCAGGTCGACACCATGCCGGCTGACAAGTTCTTCGCCTACGCCGCCGAACTGCTCAAGCTTCAGCCTCCGCACGTCACCGATCAGCCGATCATCGCGCAGCTTAAGCGTGCCGGGTTCGAGGTGGGCAAGAGCTTCGATCTCGACAAGGCCGATCCTGCCGTCAAGCAAGCATTCGAACGCGCGCCCGAGGATGCGCAAAAGCTGATGGCGTGGAAAATGCCGACGCTTTCTCGCGTGGCGAATGGGTGGGGGATGAACACGGACACGATGGGCGTCTACGGCAATTATTATCTGAAGCGCGCGCTGGTCGCTCAACTCGGGCTTGGCGCAAATTTGCCCGAGGATGCGATCTACCCACTGAACCTCGTCGACTCCGACGGACACCCTCTCGACGGCGCCAACGACTATTCGATCCATTTCGACAAAGGGCAAATCCCGCCGGTTCAGGCCTTCTGGTCGATCACGCTTTACGACAATGACGGGTTTCAGGTTGCCAACCCGCTGAACCGGTTCGCCGTGTCGAGCTGGATGCCGTTCAAGTTCAATGCCGACGGGTCGCTCGATCTCTATTTCCCGAACGAAAGCCCCGGCGCGGACAAGGAGGCGAAGTGGCTGCCGGCGCCCAAGGGGCCGTACAACCTGACCATGCGGCTCTATGCGCCGAAGTCGGACGCGTTGACCGGCAAATGGAACCCGCCGCCCGTGGTGAAATCGGCCGCGGCGGCAACCCTGCCGCAATAGGCCTAGGCAGGCTTGCTCTGGCCCAAATCTGGTTGTGAACTGATGCTGCAATTGGCTCGGTCCGCAGGGAGAAGCGGACGCGGCTGAGGAGCGGCATGATCGAAACACCGCGCAGAGTTCAAAAGCCGGGGCGCAAGCCGCTGGTCGCGCTCACCGGCGCCACGGGCTTCATCGGCCAATATCTGCTGAAGGAGCTGCCGAGGCGCGGCTATCGCTTGCGCGTGCTACTCCGTCGTCCGAGCGTCTTGCCGCAAGGTCAAGCCAGCGCCGTCATTGGCGATCTCGCCCGGCCCTACAACATGGCCGAGGCGCTCGCCGAGGTCGACGCGGTGATCCATACCGCGGGACTCGCGAGCACCATGTCAGGCGTGCCGGAAGACGACTATCGCCTGTTCAACACCGAGGCCACGGTCAGCTTCGCCAAGGCCGCGCAGCGCGCCCGTGTGAAGCGCTTCGTGTTTCTCTCCTCGATCAGGGCGCAGTCGGGCCCGACCTGCGTAGACACGTTAACCGAAGAGCGCGAGCCCTGCCCCACCGACGCCTATGGCCGCTCGAAGCTCGCCGCCGAGCAAGGGCTCGCCGCGACTGATCTCGACTGGGTGGCGCTCCGCCTCGCCCTCGTCTACGGGCCAGGCGTGGAAGGCAATATGGCGAAGCTGATCAAGCTCGCCCGCTCCCGCTATCCGCTGCCCCTCGCCGGACTGAAATCCGAGCATTCCTTGCTCGGTCTCGACAATCTGGTCGAGGCGATCGACCGAGTCTTGGCGGCCGATGCGCCGCTGAAGCGTCCGCTCATCGTCGCCGATCCGAAGCCTCTCACCATCGGCGCCATGATCGCCGCCATGCGCCGGGGCCTCGGCCGACGGCCTGCGCTGTTCTATGTACCGAAGCTTTTGCTGAGGAGCGCGCTGCGCGTGGCGGGCCAGCGCGGAACTCTCGAGCCTCTGTTCGGCTCGCTGGTCGCCGACTCTTCGGCGCTTGCACGGCTCGATTGGACGCCGCGCGTCGAGACCGAGGCGGGACTTGCCGACCTTCTCCGCAACGCGGCCGTCAAATGATGCTGCACTGCGGTCGAAGCGCGGTAACTTTGTGCAGTGCAAAAGCGATCGACGAAATTGGCGAAAATTGAATCCGAAAAATTGGCTCGCATCTCTCGCCACGTCTTACCATCGTCGCATTTCCTTGCTATGGTGTTTCATGGCTGACGGGGGTCGCCATTTGGAGCAAGGCTGCTCGCCTTGAAGACGCGACTCTGAGCCCCGGCCAAAAATCTCAGAGCGAATCTTTTGGGTGGGCCGAGGAGGTGGGATGGCACTCCCGAAGATTGTCCTGCGCGGCAGGAAAGTCATTCTCCTGAGTGGCTTCAAAGACGCGCCCGAGGATAAACGCACTAAGCATCGCACCCTGGTCGTTGACGCCGAGGAGAAGCTGCGGATCGCCGCCAAGCGGAATCCGGATGCGGTCGCCTTCGGCTATGTCGCCGGCGAATGGGTCGCATCGGCCTGAGCTCGGGCCGAAGCTGAGCGAGCATCGCTGAACATAACGCGTTGACGCGTGCTGTCTTGCGGCCTCACTGCCGCGAGATCGCCACACCCCATGGCGCTGTGCCCACCGGGATCGACTTCACGACGGTCAGGCTCGGCACATCGATCACCGAGACGTCGTTGCTGTTGCCGTTGGTCACGAACAGCTGTTTCTCGTCCGGCGTGAAGGCGAGCTGCCACACACGCTGCCCGACCAATAGATATTTCTCGACCTCGAGCGTCTTGGCATCGATCACCGCCACGCGATTGGCGGGTCCAAGCGCAACGAAGGCCTTCGTGCCGTCCTTGGTGATGCGCACGCCCACGGGTTGAATTTGCTCGGGCTGCACGCCCGGAACGGCAAAGCCGATCACCTTGATGATCTTGCGGGTCTTGGCGTCGATCACCGAAACCACGCCGGCCACTTCCGAAGTCACCCACAGCCGACTGCCGTCGGCGGTGAACTCGGCGAAGCGCGGCCGCGAACCGACCAGCACGTTGTCGGTGATCTCGTAAGTTTCCGTGTCGACGAAATGAGCCATGTTGGTGGTCTCCGAGGTTACCACCACGGTCTTGCCGTCAGGGCTCGCGCCGACGCCTTCCGGCTCGACACCCACCTCCACCTCGGCGAGCACCTTCTTGTCGTTGATGTCGATCGCCGTGAGCAGGTTGTCGTCCTCGTTGGCGACATAGACCGGGTTGCCTGAAGGATGCAGGTCCAGCAATTCAGGATCGGGGCCCGACGGCAGGTCGCCGACAAGCTCGTGGCTGTTCACGTCGAGCACTTGCACCGCATCTTCGTCGCTCGCGCAGATCAGCAGATATTTGTCGTCATTGGTCAGAATGATGCCGCGCGGCCGGTTGCCGACCGGGATTGTCTCCTTGACCTCGAGCGTCGCGCTGTCGAGCACGGTGATCGAGTTCCCCTTCTCGTTGGAAACGTAGACGGTGTAGGCCCGGGCCGGCCCCGCACCGCCGATCAGACCAATCGCAACGATTGCAACAACGAGCGCATCTGCGCGCATTAGCATCCTCCCTCACTCTCGACTGTTATCATTGGAATTTGCATTTGCTTTCCGGCTCGTCGATGCCGAGCGTATCGACCTCGGCGTGCTCGTGCAGGAAACCTTCTTGCGGCGACGTCGAGACCGGCAGATCGGGACCGGCGACGATGATCGGCTGCCTGAGCTGCCCGTCCCACTTTCGGAACGTGACCTTTTGGCCCTTGAAGGCAGCAAGGTCGAATGCATCGCTGCGGAGAAAGGCGTTGACAGCGGTGAAGTCACCGGAGCCGACGCGCGAAACACCCTCGCCGAGCGCGCGCACCGCCACCCAGGCTTGATAATCGACCGGCAGCATGAAGCGCTTGGCCGCGCGCTGGAAACGATTCTGCATCTGCGTGGCGCCCCATTGCTCATGCGCCGGGTGCCAGCTCATCGCTCGCAAGCCGGCGGTGCCGGCCACCGGCCGGGGGTCCCAAGTGCGATAGGGCAGATAGGGCCCGAACACTTCCTTCTCGTCGGCCACCACCACGACGTCGTAACTCGGCGCACCTTGCGTGAAGACGGGCATTTGTTGCTGGATCTGCTGCCCGCCGGAATCGGAGCGACGCGCGCCAGGCGTCTCTTTGTATTCACGCTCCTCGACGATCGTGCCGCCGAAGCGCTTGGCCGCCCTGCGCACCATGTCGAGATAGGCCAGATCCTCGGGAAAGACACCCTTCACCACCAGCCAGCGCTGCCACTTCTTCCAGACGAGATATTGCGCTAGCGCATCGGCGAGCATGGCGCGATCCGGCGCGGTATGCAGCACGTTTGCCCGGCAGTCTTCCTCACGAAGATTCTCGTCGGTTGCGCGGACGTTGAACAGCAGCACGTCCTTGCCTTTGACCGCGTCCGACAGGCGCAACAGGGTCTCGGCCGGCGCATCCACGACAACATAATGGTGGCCGCTCTCGACAAGCTTCTCCAGCGCCTGGACGGCGTCGCCGCCGACCGGCACTTGCTCCACGTCGAGCGTGAATTGCTGCTTGGTGAAGTGCCCTGTCGTGTTGTTGTCCTTGAGCGCGATCTCCGCGCCGGCGATGCCGATATCCTCCGGCTCCACGTTCAGCCGCGATAGCGGAATGACCTTCTTTATCTCCTGCTTGAGATAGCCGATCGGCACTGTGGTCATCGCTTCCGCTGGCGGCGGCGTGGCCTCGCTCTCACCTGGCGTCGCGGCGAGACTGGGCAGCGTCGCCGCAAGCAATAGCAGCACCGCCAAAACAAGCTGGCGGGACTGGAGCTGCATTCCGAAATGATGACTCACGCGCCGAAAATCCTGCGCTACGCAGAAGCTGGAATTCCGTTTCAAATTTACCCGCTTGTTTGCAGGCAAAACAGCAAGACACGCAGACATAACTGGTAAATATGTTGCCTACTGGACGCCCAATTTGGACTCCTTCCATGCCCTGCATTGACAAATGGCAAGGCCGCGCGCAGTCTTTTCCCGTGCGAACCCGTCTGGAGCGGCCGATCACCTCGGCCAAATCGGGACCACGCAATGGAGGAAAACATGGGGCGTTGTAGAACAGCAGCCGCCTTCGCTGGCGCGTTGCTTTTAGGTGTTGCCGGAATCAGTTTGAGCCCGGCATGGAGTGGAGAGATACAGTCCTCGGCGACCACCAAGGTCAAAGAGGCGCCGACGCCGGCGGTGACGCAAGAGCAACTCAACGGCGCCGCGGCTGACGACAAGAACTTTCTGCATACTAACGGCAATTACGATCAGACCCGCTATTACCCCGGCAAGCAGATCAACACATCGAATGTCGGCAAGCTTCACCCCGCTTGGATCTTCCAGACGGAAGTGAAGGAGTCGCTCGAGACGACGCCGATCGTGGTCGACGGCGTGATGTACGTCACGACCTCGTTCAATCACGTCTATGCCATCAACGCCAAGACCGGCGAGGAGTACTGGCACTACAAGCACAAGATGGGCCCCATCACGACCTATTGCTGCGGTCCGAACAATCGCGGCGTCGCCATCTATAAAGACAAGGTCTATATGGGCACGCTCGATTCCAAGCTTGTCGCGCTCGACGCCAAGACCGGCAGCTTGGTCTGGCAGACCGACATCGCCGATCCTGAGCTCGGTTACAGCGAGACCATGGCGCCGACCGCCGTCGACGGCAAAATCCTGATCGGCACCAATGGTGGCGAATATGGTATCCGCGGCTTCGTGCGCGCTTACGATGCCGCGACCGGCAAGCTGGTGTGGAACTTCGACACCATCCCTGAGAACTCGGCCGGCGTATGGGCCACCGCCGACGCTACGGGCCGTGACATGCATCGCGACATCGCCGCGGAGAAAGCCCAACTGGCCAAGGCCGGCGATCCTTACAAGACGCTCGGCGGCGGCGTGTGGCAGAACCCGGCGGTCGATCTCAAGACCAAGCGCATCTACTTCGTGGTCGGCAACCCGTCACCTGACCTCTACGGCGCGATCCGCCCAGGCGACAACCTCTATACCGACTCGCTCGTGTCGCTCGATCTCGATACCGGCAAGATTGCCTGCCACTTCCAATACATCGCCCATGACGTGTGGGATCTCGACGCGGTCAGCCCGCCGATCCTGGTCGATGTCAAGAACAAGGACGGCAAGGTCGTTCCGGGCGTCATTCACGGCGGCAAGACCGGCCACGTCTATGTGCACAACCGCGACGACTGCAGCCTGATCCGCTTCTCCGATGCCATGGTGGCGCAGGAGAACATGTGGGTGCTGCCCACGCCTGAAGGCGCGCGCATGCTGCCAGGCGCCAATGGCGGCGTGGAATGGTCGCCGATGGCGGTCAATCCGGAGCTGGGCTACAGCTATGCGGTCAACCTGCATCAGCCGATGACCTACCACGTCGAGGCGTCGGACTATCCGGGCGGCAAATTATGGCTCGGCGGCGCCTTCAAGGTGATCCCCACTGAGGCACAGTCCGGCAACGTCACCGCGGTCGACTACAACACCGGCAAGATCGCCTGGCAGGTGAAGACGCCGTTGCCGATGATGGGCGGCGCGCTCACTACGGCTGGCGGCTTGGTGTTCACCGGCGAAGGCGACGGCTGGTTCAGGGCCTACGATGCCAAGGACGGCAAGGTGCTGTGGTCGTTCTTCGCGGGCGCTGGCGTCAATGCGCCGCCGGCCTCCTACTCGCTCGACGGCAAGCAGTACATCGTCGTCGGCGCGGGCGGTAACACCCAGATCGACTTCAAGCGCGGCAACAATATCATCGCGTTTACGGTCGACTGATCGCCTCACGCCTAGGCGGCAACTCGCCGCACCTGCAACAA
>JBAUOI010000495.1:0-2923 GCA_049579665.1 Methyloceanibacter sp. | reverse complement strand
GCCCAGCGGCGAGCGGAAGCAGCCCGGCGACCTGCCGCAACAGGCTGGTCTTGCCGGCGCCGTTAGGCCCGCTGACCAGCAGAGCCTCGCCGGGTTGGAGGGCGAAACTCAAGCCATCGAAGATAGTCCGGCCGCCGCGCTGGCAGCTCAAGTCGTAAGCGGCGAGGCCGATAGCACGCGGCATTTGCTTAGGTTTTGCGCAAGTTGAGAGCGGGAAAGGCAGTCGAAGCGGCGAATTCAGTCTCTTCGCGTCATTGTCTCGTTGCCGCAAGGGCTTTTATATAGGCTGGAACGCGCCAGCCTTTAGCCAGGAGCCGCTCCCCGGGATGGCGGGACCGTCCCGGACGACACTTGGCCACGCCTTTGCATGCGCTTCGACGATGATTGCCACGCCTTAAGGAGATGAAGTTGACATCGGCGCTCGAACCCTCGCTCGACAGCTTCAATTGCCGGCGCACGCTCGATGTCGACGGCGAGGCCTACGATTATTTCGACCTGAAAGAGGCCGAGACCAACGGGCTTGCCGGGATCGCGAGCCTGCCCTTCTCGCTCAAGGTGCTGCTCGAAAATCTGCTGCGCCACGAGGATGGGCGAAGCGTCACCGCCGACGATATTCGCGGCGTCGCGGAGTGGCTGAAGGAGCGCAAGAGCGACAAGGAGATCGCCTTCCGCCCGGCGCGCGTCTTGATGCAGGATTTCACCGGCGTGCCAGCGGTGGTCGATCTCGCCGCCATGCGCGACGCCATGGCGGGGCTCGGCGGCGATCCGAACAAGATCAATCCGCTGGCGCCGGTCGATCTCGTCATCGACCATTCGGTGATGGTCGACGCCTTCGGCTCCGACAAGGCGTTCCAGATCAATGTCGACAGGGAATACGAGCGGAACGGCGAGCGCTACGCGTTTTTGCGTTGGGGCGCGGGCGCCTTCGACAATTTCCGCGTGGTGCCGCCGGGCACAGGCATCTGCCATCAGGTCAATCTCGAATATCTGGCGCAGACGGTGTGGACCAAGAAGGCGAACGGCGCCAACCCGATGGCCTACCCCGATACGCTGGTCGGCACCGACAGCCACACTACCATGGTCAACGGGCTCTCGGTGCTCGGCTGGGGCGTGGGCGGCATCGAGGCGGAAGCCGCCATGCTCGGCCAGCCGATCTCCATGCTGATCCCCGAAGTGGTCGGTTTCCGCCTGACCGGCGAATTGAAGGACGGCGTCACCGCGACCGACCTGGTGCTGACCGTCACCGAGATGCTGCGGCGTTCCGGCGTGGTCGGCAAGTTCGTGGAGTTCTTCGGCATCGGCCTCGCCAATCTGCCGCTGGAGGACCGCGCCACCATCGCCAACATGGCGCCGGAATATGGGGCGACCTGCGGCTTCTTCCCCATCGACGAGGAGACGCTGGCTTATCTGAAGGCGACCGCGCGCAAGAAGAAGCGCATCGCCCTGGTCGAGGCCTACGCGCAGGCGCAAGGGCTCTTTCGCGAGAGCGACACGCCGGATCCGGTATTCACCAAGCTGCTCTCCCTCGATCTCGGCGATGTCGAGCCGTCGCTCGCCGGACCGAAGCGTCCGCAGGACCGCGTGCCGCTGACCAAGGCGGCTTCCGCTTTCGCCGAGGCGCTCGACAAGGAATACGGCAAGGCACACGAGGCCGGGAAGCGCGTGCCGGTGAAGGCCAAGAATTTCGATCTCGGCCACGGCGACGTGGTGATCGCCGCCATCACCTCCTGCACCAACACTTCGAACCCCTATGTGATGATCGCGGCGGGCCTCGTCGCCAGGAACGCGGTGAAGCGGGGCCTGAGCGTCAAGCCGTGGGTCAAGACATCGCTCGCGCCGGGCTCGCAGGTGGTCACCGACTATCTCGACAAGGCAGGCTTGCAGAAGGACCTCGACCGGCTCGGCTTCAATCTCGTCGGCTATGGCTGCACCACCTGCATCGGCAATTCGGGGCCGCTGCCCGAGGAAATCTCGCTGACGATTCACGAGAACGGTCTCGCGGTCGCCGCCGTGCTCTCCGGCAATCGCAATTTCGAGGGCCGCGTCAATCACGACGTGCGCGCCAATTATCTCGCTTCGCCGCCGCTGGTGGTCGCCTATGCGCTGGCGGGATCGGTCGCCATCGATATCGCCAGCGAGCCGCTCGGCATCGGCTCCGAAGGCGAGCCGGTCTATCTCAAGGATATCTGGCCGTCGGCCAAGCAGATCGCCAAGACGGTGCGCAAGGCGGTGAAGCGCGAGATGTTCAAGGAGCGCTACGGCGACGTGTTCCGCGGCGATCCCGAATGGCGCAAGATCGCGGTCGAGGGTGGGCTCACCTATGGCTGGGACACGCGCTCGACCTATGTGCAGAACCCGCCTTATTTCGCCGAGATGTCGCTGACGCCTTCGCCGGTCACCGATGTCGAAGGCGCGCGCATTCTCGGCCTGTTCCTCGACTCCATCACCACCGACCACATCTCCCCGGCCGGCGCCATCAAGCGCGACAGCCCTGCGGGGCGCTATCTGATCGAGCATGGCGTCGCCCCGCAGGATTTCAATTCCTACGGCTCGCGGCGCGGCAATCACGAGGTGATGATGCGCGGCACCTTCGCCAATACGCGCATCAAGAATCAGATGGTGCCCGGCGTCGAAGGCGGGGTCACGGTGCATTACCCGTCGGCTGAGAAGCTCGCGATCTACGACGCGGCGATGCGCTATCACGCGGAGGGCGTTCCGCTCGTCATCTTCGCCGGCAAGGAATACGGCACAGGCTCATCGCGCGACTGGGCGGCGAAGGGCACGCGGCTGCTCGGCGTGCGCGCGGTGATCGCCGAGAGCTTCGAGCGAATTCACCGCTCCAACCTGATCGGCATGGGCGTGCTGCCGCTGGTCTTCGAGGAGGGCGCCTCGTGGAAATCGCTCGGCCTCGACGGTAGCGAGA
>JBAUOI010000494.1:0-5191 GCA_049579665.1 Methyloceanibacter sp. | reverse complement strand
GGGCTGGGCCAGCTCTCTTGAGGCGCCGGCAGGGCCTCGACGACGCACCCGGCACGGCGCAGCCGCTTGTCCCCGAAAGGGCTTACGCTCGATGTCGCGCATGGCACTCCTCGATGGCAGTCTCTGGTTGAGCCTCACGGCCACGCGCGCTCCGAACGGAGCGGCCAAGCCAGGCGACGCCGGCTATCCGCCGTACAATATCGAACTCTTGCACGGGAGCGAGAGCGAGCCGGAGGCGCTTCGCATCACGCTTGCCGTCGCCGGTTTCGGCGTGGACGAGCTCGAAGTCTCGATCGAGAGCGGCGCGCTGACCATTCGCGGCAGGCAGCATGAGGACGAGGCCAAGGACTATCTCCATCGCGGCATCGCGGCACGACAGTTCAATCGGAGCTTTCAGCTCGCGGCCGGCGTCGAGGTGCGCGGAGCGGAGCTGAATGACGGGCTGCTCGCCGTCGAACTGGTTCGCCCGCGCAAGGAAAAGCGCGTGCTTACGGTCGGAATTGCCGCAGCCGATTGAAACTTTCGCTGTGTCTCCCACGTAACTTAAGTCATTACCTCCAAAGGAGGACGAGACGAGAGATGAACGAGTTCGAAAAGGAAAAAGAAGATCGCCTGGCGCATGCTCCCATGACGCGGAGCGAGTTCGCGCAACTTGGCGACGGAGAAGTTGCCTATATCAAGCAGCTCAATCACGACGCTGCCGAGAAGCTGTTCCCGGCGCTTTCCGACGCGCCGAAGGGCATCGACCTGTTCGCCGTGCTCGGCGCCGACGGCACGCCGCTTGCTCTAACCGACAGCCGCACCGCGGCCATCGCCAACGCCATCGAGAACGACCTCGTTCCGGTCAGCGTGCACTGACGTTTCCTTTGCATTACCTGCCGTAGTAGTCTCCCCGCGCTTTAGCCGCTCAGCTCGGCGCGATAAGGGGAGATTGGCATGCAGGCGATGCGACGTGTCGAATTTATTGGGTTAGCTCTCGCCTGTTTCTCGATGCTCGGCGCGCCGAGCGCGCGAGCGGAAGACAAGCTTCTTACCGAGACCGTCGACTTCACCGGGTCCATTCTCTTCCTCCAAGCTAACGTCCCGGGCATGATCATCGGCGTCATCCGCAACGGCGAGACGGTGGTGCGCGGTTTCGGCGAGATTGCCAAGGGCAGTGGCAAGGAGCCCGACGGCGACACGCTGATGCGCGTCGGCTCGATCACCAAGGTGTTTTGCGGCGCGACGCTCGCCTCGATGGTGGCAGACGGCAAGGTCGGCTTCACCGACACGCTTCAGGACCGCCTCGGCTGGGACGTCAAAATTCCCCAGCGTGACGGCAAGTCGATCAGGCTGATCGACCTTGCCACGCATGCTTCAGGCTTGCCGCGTGAGGCCGAAGGGACACCAGGAGAGAACGCAACGTCGGATCGGAGCAAGGAGGATTATGTCAACGCTCTCACGCCGGACGCGCTGCTGTTCGCGCCGGGAGCCGGCGTGCTCTACTCGAATTTCGGCTTCGATCTGCTGGCGCAGGCCTTGGCCAATGCCGGGGGCAAGCCTTACCCGGATCTGCTGAAGGGGCGCGTGCTCGACCCCGCCGGGCTGAAGGACACCCGCTTCGACTTGACCGAGGCCGACAAGGCCCGGGCCATGCAAGGGCATAATTTCGACGGCTCGCCGATGCCGTCCATCCCAACCTCGCCAATGATCGTCGGCGCCGGCGGCCTCTATTCGACCGCCAACGACATGCTGCGCTGGCTCGGCTGGCATCTCGACCGCTTCGCCACGGCGAACGCGGAGATGCGGCTCCTCGACCACGCAGCCTATTTGGATCGCGATGGCCTCAATCCCGTGTTCGGCATGGACGAGGGCGGCATGATGGACGCCATGGGGCTCGGCTGGGTGGTCATGCGGCCGGAGGGCAATCGGCCGCTGATCCTGCACAAATCCGGCGGACTGCAGGGCCAGTTCAGCTATGTGGTGTTCGCGCCGACACGCGGCATCGGCGTGTTCGTGTCGATCAACCAGTTCAGCGTCGGCGGCTTCGAGGCGATGAGCAAGACGGCGATCCAGCTCATCACCGAGCTCGCGCCGCGCTAGGCGGCGTGCGAGGAGGCCTCGTCTTCGGTCAGCACCGCATAAAGCGCGGCCGCGTCCTTCGAGGCGCGAAGCTTGTCGACCGCGCTGCCCTCGCGCAGGAGCCGCGAGATGCGGGCGAGGGCCTTGAGATGATCGGCCCCCGCTCCCTCGGGCGCGAGCAGCAGGAACACGATATCGACCTTCTCGCCGTCAACCGCGTCGAAGTCGATCGGCTCGGCAAGGCGGGCGAAGATGCCGACGATACGCTTAAGCCCCGCGAGCTTGCCGTGGGGAATGGCGATGCCCTGGCCAAGCCCGGTCGAGCCGAGCCGCTCGCGCTGGAGCAGCACGTCGAAGATGTCGCGCTCGGGAACCCCGGTGAGACGGGAGGCGCGCGCCGATAGCTCTTGCAGGAGCTGCTTCTTGGTCTTCGCCTTGAGCGAGGGAACCACCGAATCGGGTGAGATGAAACTGCTCAGATGCATCATGCCAACCCCTCAGACAAACGGGCGCGACAAGGCGAGGATTTCGCCTAACGCCGCTTGCGCGCCTTCTTGGTTGCAGGATCAATCCAGCCAATATTGCCGTCGTCGCGCCGGTAGACCACGTTGATCTCCCCGTGGCTCGCGTTGCGAAACACGACAAACGGCCGGTCCGACAAATCCATCTGCATCACCGCGTCACTGACTGCCATTTCGTGCAAGGGGCTTTCGGCTTCGGCAATGATAACGGGATTGTCCTCATCGCGTTCCTCTTGCCCCTCTTGCGACGCCTGAATGACATAATCGGTCGCAGGCGTCTGTTTGCGCGGCGTCTCGCTGCCGCCATGCCGCTTCAATCTACGCTTGTAGCGCCGGACCCGCTTCTCGAGCCGCTCGCAAGCGCGATCGGCGCTTTGATAGGCATCGGCCGCGACCCCATGCGCCTCGAGGCTCATGCCTTGCCACAAGTGGATCGTGCAGTTGGTCCGAAACTCCCCGTGCTCCTTTTCGATCCGCACATGCCCAGAGGGCTCGCGCCCCATGAACTTCTCGACGGTGTGCACCACGCGTTCCTGGACGTAACTGCGTAACGCCTCACCGACGTCCAGATTCTTTCCGGTAACTTGTATCGTCATCGCCCGCGGAAGACTGTCGAATGGCCCTTTTCCACCGCGATTCCCGGGGGCACGTGCCGCTGCTTGCGGGGCCGATCTTCGCCAAGGCCGACATATGCGCGCCTTGGGCCCAACCTCTGGTCGGCTTCCCACCGCGGGGCCGGAAGCTAGACCGCTCCCCGTGAGGTGTCAAACCATCTATTTCGCCTGCTGCCCTTTACATGATTCGCAATGCAGGCCAAGCGCTTAAGCCCGTCCTACAGGCTCGCGCCCTGGGCGATGCGCTTCAGCCGCCGGCGTTGCACCGAAGAGGGGATTCGTAGCGCTTCGCGGTATTTCGCAACCGTGCGGCGAGCGATATCGATGCCGTCGCCTTTCAATTTTTCCACGATCTTGTCGTCCGACAGCACGTCGCTTGCGGGTTCGGCCTCGATCATCGCGCGGATGCGGTCGCGCACGGCTTCGGACGAATGCGCGTCGCCGTCGCTGGTCGCCGCGATCGCCGAGGTGAAGAAATATTTCAGCTCGAACAGGCCGCGATTGGTCGCCATGTATTTGTTGGCGGTGACGCGGCTGACCGTCGATTCATGCATGGAGATCGCGTCTGCCACGGTCTTGAGGTTGAGCGGCCGGAGATGCCGCACGCCGTAAGTGAGAAATCCATCCTGTTGTTTCACGATCTCTTGCGCGACCTTGAGGATGGTGCGGGCGCGCTGATCGAGGCTCTTGACCAGCCAGTTCGCCGTTTGCAAGCAGTCGACGAGATAGCTTTTGTCCTCTTTCCGCGTCGCCGATTTGCAGACCGTCGCGTAATAGGACTGGTTGACCAGCACGCGGGGCAGTGTCTCGCTGTTCAGCTCGACATGGAAGCTGCCGTCGGGCAGCGCGCGCACCAGCACGTCGGGCACGATCGGCTGCGAGGGCGCGGAGCCATATTTCAGTCCGGGCTTCGGATTGAGCCGCTTCACCTCCTGGATCATGTCCATGAGGTCTTCGTCGGAGACGCGCGCCGCGCGCTTCAAGGCGGCGAGGTCGTGCACCGCGAGCAGCTGCAGATTCTCGATCAGCGCCGTCATCGCCGGGTCGCAACGGTCCTGCTCCTTCAGCTGAAGCATCAGGCATTCGCGCAAGTCGCGGGCGAACACGCCGCAAGGCTCGAAGCCTTGCATCATTTTGAGCGTCTCCTCGACCAGCTCGAGCGGCGCGCCGAGCTGCTCGGCGACGCTCTCAAGGTCGCCGCGCAAGTAGCCGGCCTCGTCGGTCATGTCGATGAGGTGATGGCCGATCAGCCGCTGCGCCGGATCGGCGAAGGCGAGCACGAGCTGCTCGGTGAGATGGTCTCTCAGCGTCCGCTCTTCCGCCACATAGGCTTCGAGATTGGACTCTTCATCGACGCTACCGCGCGAGCCTTGGCCGAGAGAGGCCCAGCCGGAGTCTTTGAGCGCGCCGGGAGAGAAGCTTTCGGCATCGGGGAACACGTCTTGCGGCTCGGCATCGAGATCCTCGGTGCGGCTCGAGCCGGAATCGAGATCGACCCATTCGCCGTCGTCGCCCTCGCCGGCCTCGGCCGTCTCGACGGAGGCGCTCAGTGCCTCCTCCTCTTTGGAGGACGCTGTTTGCGGCTCGGCGGGGGGCTCCGATGTCGCACTGCCGGCCTCTTCAGCGTCGGCGTGCTCCAGCAGCGGATTGCGCTCAAGCTCGGCCTCGACGAAGCTCGCGAGCTCCATATTCGACAATTGCAGCAGCTTGATCGCCTGCTGCAGCTGCGGCGTCATTACCAGATTGTGGCTCTGACGGAGTTCGAGCTTTGTCGTGAGTGCCATCGTCGAACTCATACACGGGCCAGCGGCGGTTCAGATCCGGAACTGATCACCCAGATAGACGCGCCGCACGTCCTCGTTGTTGATGACCTCGTGCGCGGTGCCGTGGGTCAGCACCATGCCGTCGTGGATGATATAGGCGCGACTGACGAGGTCCAGCGTTTCGCGCACATTGTGGTCGGTGATCAGGACGCCGATGCCGCGCTGGGTCAGG
>JBAUOI010000493.1:0-2120 GCA_049579665.1 Methyloceanibacter sp. | reverse complement strand
TAACAACAGTCTTCGTTCTCTAAATTTAGAATCGAATGTAGCCTTTCTTGTACGGGTTGGTGATGTGCTTCAGCAGCGTCCACTCTGACTGAGTGAGTGGGATGAGGGTCGTCGGGGGAGCGTAGTAATGTGTAGGAGTAAGGCGTATGACTCTCCCTATCGTAGTGACGCATCCGTCGACGCTATTTCATAACGGTCTGCGTCACCTATTTGCGAAATCCCGCTTTCGGCCGGTGCGCATCGCTACCTCATTGAACGAGGAGCTGGAGAAGTACCTCGAATCGCTCGAGAGCTGTGTGTGGTTGACCGGCGTCGAAGGATGCGTGTCCGCCACCAACATCCTCCTGCAAAAAGTGGTTACGGCGAATCCCGGCGTGAAGGCGGTCATTCTCGCTGCCTCGCAGAAGCCCGAGGATATCGTCGCGGCGCTGCGGGCCGGGGCTTGCGGGTTCTTGAGCCAGGACCTTCCCGGCGAGACACTGCTTAGATGCCTGGAATTGATCGCGCATGGCGAGATGATCGTGCACCCCCAATTCGCCTGGAACCCAACTGCTGCCGGAGACGCCGTGATCAATGGCGAGTCCGAGAAGGTCAGTGCCCTGGTCACGACGAACGGTAAGCCGCAACTCACTCAGCGCTTTCAGCCGCGATCGTCGCTTGCGGTGGCCGCGGAGGCGGCAAACGAGAATCAGACGAGCGATGTCCCGTCTCTGTCTCGCCGCGAGATGCTGATCTTGCGCATGCTCATGCAAGGCGCGTCCAACAAGGTCATTGCGCGCAACTTGGTCATCACCGAGTCGACGGTGAAGGTGCATATGAAGGCCATCTTGCGAAAGCTGCGTCTGCAAAATCGTACGCAAGCGGCGATATGGGCGCGCAATCACGTCAACGAAGCCGATTGGAACAATCGGGCCGGCGTCGGCGCGAGCTCCGCCCACTAGGCTTCAGCGGCAGGAGCGCAAGCACACCGGGAGAGGCTTGCGGTTCAGCGTTCAATCGATAATGTCCGCCTGGCTTCTCTTCGCCTGACACGTCCCCGCTCGGAGTGAAAGGATGTTCAAAGTCGAGGCCGTCGTTATCGGTGCAGGCGTGATCGGTCTGGCAATCGCCCGGGCTTTGGCACTCCGCGGCATCAAGGTTGTTCTGCTTGAGAAGGAAAGCGTTGCCGGCACCGGCACCTCCTCGCGCAACAGCGAGGTCATTCACTCAGGGATCTACTACGAACCCGAAAGCCTCAAGGCCAGGCATTGCGTGCGCGGGCGCCGCGCGCTGTATCGCTATTGCGACGACCGCGGGATCGCGTACCGGCAGTGCGGCAAGCTCGTGGTGGCGACCGGTCCGGGCGAGGACGCCTATCTCGACCACTTGCTGCAACGCGCAGAAAGCAATGGGATTGAGGGAATCGAGCGCATCGGCGCCACGCGTTTGCAGAGCTTGGAGCCGCAGATTCATGGCTCGAGCGCGCTGCTTTCGCCGTGCACTGGAATTATCGACAGCCACGCGTTGATGCTGTCCTACCAAGCCGACGCCGACGCAGCCGGCGGCACGACCGTTTTCCGCACGCCGGTCGTCGCAGCCGCCATCGCCGGACGCAAGATTCAACTCAGAACCGGCGGAAGCGAGCCTGCGGAACTCGAGGCTGATCTCGTGGTCAACGCCGCCGGACTCGACGCCTGGGATTTTTCAGCCGGCTTGAGCGGGCTCGATCGCACGACGATCCCACCGAAATATCTCGCCAAGGGCAATTACTTCACACTTACCGGCGCCCAGGCGCCGTTTCGCCATCTCATCTACCCGGTCCCGGAGCCCGGCGGTCTCGGTATCCATCTGACGCTCGATCTGGCAGGCCAGGCCCGCTTTGGTCCAGATGTCGAATGGGTGGACGTCATCGATTACGCGGTTGATCCGAAGAGGGGGGAGCGGTTCTACGCTGCAATTCGACGCTACTGGCCCGGCCTTCCCGACGGCATTCTGGTGTCCGCTTATTCCGGCATTAGACCGAAAACGGCCGCGATTGGGTCAGGCGATTTCGTCATCCAAGGGCCCAAGGATACGGGACATCCGGGCTACATCTCGCTGTACGGGATTGAGTCTCCAGGGCTCACCGCATCTCTCTCCAT
>JBAUOI010000492.1:0-2376 GCA_049579665.1 Methyloceanibacter sp. | reverse complement strand
AGTTATGTCCGCTCTTAGGGGTAAAGCAGACATCTGGGATCCGCCCCGCAATTGTCCGCTAATGATCCATAGCGGACGTTAGCCGTCACCCCCCGACTTGGTGTGTCGGCGCTGAGCCGATTGTGTGAGTGCCCCGAGAATCGCACGATCCAGCAGGTCCAGCCTCGATTTCTTTCATTTTTCGGCGTTCCGATGGATTAGCGCGCAGGTTTATTGCAAAAATCTAAGCCTTTGCTGGATAAAACGCCATCAATCTCCACCCGTTTTATGGCAGTATTCACTTCAAGCGAAGCCAACTGGTGGGCAAGCGATTGAGGGCTAGGAGAACTCAAATTGGCAAATGGAGATATCACGATCATCCCGGCAGCTCCGGGCTTCGAGCTCGTCAGTAGCGATGAGGGGAGGCTCTATTTCACCCCCATCGTCGCGTGGCAGTTCGAGGAAGGAAAACGCTTCGGCGCACCCAATGATAAGTATTTTCACCTCGCACTCCCCGTCACCATTGAGGATGGAACGGTGACGGAGGGGGCTATGGTCGTGCGATATCCCAACGGTCAGCTCGTTGCTCTCCGTGACATGCGCCTCGACACGGAGGAGGAGGCCCTAGAATACCTCCGAAGGAAGGAGCGTGAGCGGAGAGGGAGTGGGCGAGCCTTACGTGCGGCGTGAAGCTCCCCCCTGGGACCGCCACCTTGGCCGCCGCGCAACCGAGACGCAAACTCCGCAATCGAGAATTTTGGTTGAAGTGACTGTGCGCGTCGTCCATCCGCCCAACCGTTGGGACAGGCGTAGGCGGCTGCGAGAGTGGGCAAAAGCCATCTACTGACCCTTAGCCGACATCGAACCACCCGATCCGAGGCCCAGCAAAAAAGGCGCCGCGCCCTTTGAGGCGAAGTTGCTTTGGGGAAATTTAGAATGTCGCTTTGAGAGACCCAACGACAAGATTGTGACATGCATCCACACCCGAGGACGGGCAGGTGAAGCCGCTGAAATCGGCGCTATCCCAGTAGCGAATCTCGAGCTCGAGTGGCAGTTTCTCATTGAAGCCAAGCGTCAAGGCTACACTCCAATAGGTATAGTCGTAGCCGCCCTGGCTCAGATCGCCCCATTGGTGGCCGACATTGCCGCCAAGTTTTGGTGTGAAATACCAGACTTTGTTAAACGTCCACTCGTAACTGAATTCGAGCACGTCATTGTTGCCGGTCTCGCCGAAATATTGAGGCGACCAGTAGTTGTAGATTGTAAGTTTCAGCTTATCGTTGAAAAAACTGCGGTCGACGCCGGTCCAGATCTCGACATAGTCGAACTCGCCATCGGGATCGAAGGCGCCCGGATAGGCGACGTAATAGGCAGCAATATCGAAGTTCCATTTGCCCAAGGTCGGCGTGATGCCCACGTAATAGTCGATTTCGATGCTGGCGAGCTCCTGCCCGTTCGGGCCGGCACCAAAATCCACGTTGGACGCCCAAATGCTCGCGTAGTAAATCTCCTTGTAGGTGAGATCGAACTCGGCCTGCACGGCCGGTCGTTCCGCTGAATTCGTGATGCCGCGGTCGACGTACTGCGTCAAGAAGGCGGCGTTTCCGCTGAGCGTAATGTCGCTTTCCGCGTAGGCCGGCAGCACGGCCGCCCACAAAAGCACCGCCCCCAAAATGCCCGACCTTATCATTCCCGAAAAAGCTTCCCCCGTGGCCAATTGCTAAATTCCCCGGCTTGACCCACCGACCTTCTCACTACAGCACAAATCCCTTTTTGATCGGCAATCAAAAAACTCCGACTCATCAGGGTTGCTTTCGTGCTGTGGCATGTTTGCACGAACAACCATTTTTGCTCAGATCGGCGTGCGCTCTGCTCGTCAACAGCCTCGTTATGTCACTCTGGCACTCCGGCACGGCGCACCGCATTCACGTACCTGTCGAGTAGTTCCTTTGTCTTGTATGGAAGTAACCGAGACACAAATTCTGAAGTCGAGAACTCTGGCTTACGTGACAGGAGCGTCTTGACTATCTCGCGCGCGTCGTCCATCCGCCCAACCGTAGGGTGGGCGTAGGCGGCCGCTATAGTCGGGAAATACCAGAGCTGGTCCTCACTCGGATTTCGAAGATCTATGGCTTGTTCGAAAACCTCTATGGCCTCCTTAGGCATGCCGGCTTCTTCATAGGCCCATGCCAGATATTCCACATACCAGTTCTCGTGGAACGGATTGAGCCGGATTGCCTCCTTCGCTTGGTCGATTGCTTGCTTCGGCTGGCCGATAAAGATGAGGAAATTAGCCATTTCCGCGAGAAGCTCGGCGTCGTTCGGATTGAGGTCTCGGGCGCGCAAGTAATGCGCCATCGCCCTCTCATGTTGCCGGTTGTATAGATATGCCCATCC
>JBAUOI010000491.1:0-2745 GCA_049579665.1 Methyloceanibacter sp. | reverse complement strand
GGGTCGATCTCTCGGCGTCGATGCGGTTCCGCTCCTCGCTATCCAAGGTCTCCAAGGAAAGCCGCAGCATGGTGCTCGCGCTTGCGCTTGCCGAGCTTCTCTCCCGTGGCGGCGAGCGCGTCGGCGTTCTTGGCGGCCGGCCCTTTACCGGCCGCGCTGCCGCGCGCCGTGTCGCCGAGGTGCTTCTGGGCGATACCAGCGAGGCGAGCCTGCCGCCCAAGGCGAAGCTGAGCCGCTTCTCCGAATGCCTCTTGTTCAGCGATTTCCTTGAGCCTGTGGACGCCACCGCCGCTCGCTTGGAGACGATCGCGGCGCAGGGCGTGCGCGGCCATCTCGTTCAGGTGCTCGATCCGGCCGAGGAGACGCTGCCTTACGTCGGCCGCACCGAGTTCGCCGCGAGCGAAGGCCGGGACCGCGTGATCGCCGGCCGCGCCGAGAATTTGCGCGAGCAATATCACCAGCGGCTCCAACGCCACCGCACCGATCTTGTGGAACTGACGCAACGGCTCGGCTGGTCGTTCCTCGTGCATCACACCGACCGGCCGCCCGAAGAGGCGGTGCTGGTCGTGCATAACCGCCTCGCGGGACTGGAGCGGGATTATCGCTATCGTCCGCCGCGGCCGGAACCGGTGAGCGGCATGGAAGCGGACCGGCAGCCATGATGACCATCGGCGCGATCGGCTTCCTTCAGCCTTGGGTGCTCGCGGCGCTGGCCGCGCTTCCCGCCATCTGGTGGCTGCTGCGGCTGACGCCGCCAAGCCCTCAGGTCGTGGTGTTCCCGCCGACGCGGCTGTTGAAGGATCTCAAGACCACCGAGGAGACGCCGGCGCACAGCCCCTGGTGGCTGACCGCCTTGCGCATGCTGCTCGCCGCCTTGCTGATTTTCGCTCTGGCGCGACCGGTGCTGAACCCCGACCAGCAGAGTTTCGCCGGCGAAGGCCCCCTCCTCCTCGTCATCGACAATGGCTGGGCGTCGGCCTCGCATTGGCCCGAGCGGCGCGAGGCAATCGAGGCGGCGATCGAGCGCGCCAGCCGCGACGGCCGTACCGTCCTGCTCGCTTTCACCGCTCCCGGCCAGCCGATCAGCGATCCCATGAGTCCCGAGCAGGCGCGCGAGCGCGTCGGCGGGATGATGCCCGAGCCTTACGCGCCCGACCGCGCGGCGCTCGCGGCCGCGCTCGAAAAACAGCTCGTCGGCAAGACGGATTACAGCGTGCTGTGGATGTCGGACGGTCTCGACTATGGCGAGGGCGACGCTTTCGCCAAGACGCTTGCCAAGCTCGCCGGCGGCAGCGGCAGCTTCGCCGTGTTGCGTCCTGAGGGCGACGACGCGGCGCTCGCCCTTGGCCTATCCTCCGGCGACAAAGGCGAGCTCGCCGCCCACCTGATGAGCGCCGCCGAAGGTCCCCGCTCAGGCGTGGTCAAGGCGCTCACCGGCCGCGGCGAGCCTCTTGGCGAAGCCGCCTTCTCGATTGCCCAAGGCAAGCGCGAGGCCACCGCCAATTTCGACCTGCCGCTCGAAATTCGCAATCAGGTGGCGCGCATCGAGATCGCGGGCGAGCGCTCCGCGGGCGCCGTGCATCTCCTCGACGGGCGCTCGCAATGGCACAGGGTCGGCATCGTCTCGGGGGAGTCGCGCGAGGCGGCCCAGCCGTTGCTTTCGCCGCTTTATTACGTGCAGCGCGCGCTGTCGCCTTACGCAGACGTCATCACGCCGAGCGAAGGCAATGTCGCCAACGCCATCCATAGCCTGATCGAGCAGAAAGTCTCGACGATCGTGCTCGCCGATATCGGCAAGCTGGTCGCCGGCACCCAGGAAGAGCTCAAGGCCTGGCTCAAGTCGGGCGGCGTGCTCATTCGTTTCGCCGGTCCCCGGCTCGAGCAAGGCGGCGATGAGCTGTTGCCAGTGGCCTTGCGCCGAGGCGGCCGCTCGCTCGGCGGCTCGCTTTCCTGGAGCACGCCGCAACCGCTCGCACCCTTCGAGGAGAAGAGCCCGTTTCGCGGTCTTGCTGTCCCTGAGGACGTCAAGATCAACAGGCAAGTTCTCGCCGATCCCACCGTCGCGAGCGAGTCGGAGGTGTGGGCGACGCTCGCCGACGGCACGCCTTTGGTCACCGCCTCCAAACAGGGACAGGGCTTCATCGTGCTGTTCCACGTGACGGCGAACTCGGACTGGTCGAATCTTCCGCTGTCGGGCTTGTTCGTCGAAATGCTCCGCCGCGTTGTGGCGCTTGGCCCGAGCCAGGTCAGCATCGACACCGGCAAGCAAGACGCAACTGTCGAGGCCTCGCCTGCAGCGTCCTCTGCACCAGCTGCTTCGACGAGCGCACTGCCGCCGCTCCAGACGCTCGACGGCTTCGGCCAGCTCGGCTCACCGCCGCTTCGCGCGGCGCCCATCGCTCCCGACAAGCTCGACACGCTGGTGCCTGGTCCGGAGCATCCGCCCGGCTATTACGGCCCGTCGGGCGCGGCGCGCGCCTTCAACCTGATTACCGCCAAGACCGTGCTCAAGCCGCTCGGCAGCGTCGAAGGATCGAGCGCGATCGGCGGCTACACGATGAAGAAGCCGATGGCGCTTGAGCCCTGGCTCTATCTCGCCGCCATTGGACTATTCGTCATCGACATCCTCGCCATGTTGGTGCTGAGCGGCGGCGTGCGGTTCCGCCGCCGCGCCGTCGCCACCGGCGGCGCCATCTTGCTTGCGCTCGCCCTGCTCCCCCCTGTCCCTCACTCGGCAAGCGCGCA
>JBAUOI010000490.1:0-2204 GCA_049579665.1 Methyloceanibacter sp. | reverse complement strand
ACCACACCCTCGCCGTTCGGCTCGATGACGACCACATCGAAGGTCGGCACCGAGGTCGGCTCGGCTGGAGGCGTAAGCGCGCCGGTCGCCTCGACTTGTGGCTTGGTTGCCGGCTCGGCGGGAGGCGTTGGAGCGGCATCAGGCTGGACGGGCGCACTGCCAACGCCTGAGTCGGCGACGGGTCCCTGCTCGGAACTCGATGGTGCGAACGGCCCCTGCCCGAGAACATACAACCCCAACAGCGCGCCCCCCGCGAGAGCGGCCATGGCGGCGATGACGACGATGAGCTTCCTGCCGATCATCAATCTTCCTCGGCCGACGCTTTGGCGTCCTCCGTCTAAGGCGTGGCTGCCTTGGGAGGTTCCGCCGGCGCGGCGTCCTGCGTGGGTTGCTTGGCCTGCTCGAAGGTGATCATGGCGCGAGCCGCCAGCATGTTCGTGTCCTTGTCGTATTGGTCGGCGCGGAAGGTGTGCCGGCCGTCGCTGAGCTTCACCTCGCTTTCGACGCTCCAATTGCCGGAATCGTCGGGGAGAGTGTTGGTGAAGGGCTGATCGTCGAGGAACAGAAAGAGCTCCCTGCCCGGCAGAGCCACTCCGGCAACCGTCAACCTGCCGGGCTTATCGCCCGCATCCTGGTAGTCGATCGTGCTCAACCTGAGCGGCGACTTGGGCGGATGGGCATCGCTTGGCTGGACGATGTCGGTATTCGGCTGGGGTTGCCCAGGCACCCCCTGGTCAACCGGATCGGACTCGGTCGTCTGCGCAGTATTCGCCCAGAGCGAAACCGTGGCCACAGCCGCCAACGCGCCCACGATGCAACCATATCGACTGAAGAACATTATGCGTTTCCTTCGCCCCAGCTCGACTTCACCTTGTACGCGGCTCAAAAGGCAAAAAAACGTCAAGCCACGCCAGATTTTGCAGGGAACCTAGCGGATCGACTGATTCCTTGCCAGCCGATTGAGAGGCCCCGGCGCTATTCTTGACGGGCGCGGGAGCCGGATGGCAGATGGACCCATGAACGACACGCAATCCACCTCCGCCCTGCAAAGCATCTGCGTCTATTGCGGCTCCGGACCCGGCAAGAATCCGGCCTATGTGGAGGCCGCGCGGGGCTTCGGCCGCATCCTGGCCAAGTCCCGCATCGGCCTCGTCTATGGCGGCGGCAGCCTCGGCCTCATGGGCGAGATCGCCCGCTCGGTGCTGAGCCATGGCGGTCACGTCACCGGCATCATTCCCGGCTTCCTGAGCGAGCGGGAGCACATGCTGATCCAGGCCCAGGAGCTGATCGTCGTCGACGACATGCACCAGCGGAAGCAGCTGATGTTCGTCAAGTCGGACGCCTTCGTGGCGCTGCCCGGCGGGCTCGGCACGCTCGAGGAGTTCGTCGAGCAGCTCACCTGGTCGCAGCTCGGCCGGCACGCCAAGCCGATCGTCCTCGTCAATATCGACGGCTTCTGGGACCCGCTGCTGGTGCTGTTCGACCGGATGGGCGGCGAAGGCTTCATCCGCCGCGGGCTCGAGCTGAACGTGACGGTGGTCGACCGCGTCGAGAAGATCATTCCCGCGATCGAGAAGGCGCTCGGCCCCTTTCCCGCGGTCAGCGACGAGCAAGCGGAAGCCGAGGTCTCGGCGAAGTTCTAAAGCCGCCCGCCCGCGATCAATCGTAGCCGTTCCACGCCGGATGCCCGGCATAGGCCGCCTTGCCGTCGCGCGCGACGCCGACGCAGAACCGCGTGGTGTGCTGCTGCCTGAACACGTCCTCATAGGCGATATAGCCGACGATGAAGAACGGCGCGGCGATCTCCGAGCGGAACACTGAAGCTGGACTGAACAGCTTGTCGGGTTCGAGGATCTCGTTGGCGACGGTCCGCTTCGTCGCTTCATAAGCGGGACTTTTCCCACGCGGCTCCTGCGCGACGAACTCGACCAGCCATTCCTTGATCACCGCCGGCGTTTTTCCGTAATTCTGCATGGCGAGCCGAACGCTCGCCTGGTCGTGCAGCAGGAAAAGATCGGTCGGCCCGCCGAACACGTAAGCCCGCTCGACCGCGGGGATATGCTCAGCCGCGATCCTCGCCGCTGTGACCGCGCGCCGCGTATTGAACCAGAGCAGCAGCGTCGAGAGCGCGAGCAGCGCCATGAAGGTGACGACGGTGCGTTCGACCGAGCCGAAGAAGAATGTGCCGACGCGACAGGCATAGC
>JBAUOI010000489.1:0-4444 GCA_049579665.1 Methyloceanibacter sp. | reverse complement strand
TACAAGCGGCATTGATGAGGATCGCCTGGCATGTCCGCCTCCTGACAAACAATCCCCGTCCGGCGATTATATTCCTTAAGGAGGTAGGAGGTTCAACAAACAGAATAATTATTCGGGACTGGGCGCGTATGGTGCACTTGTTGGCCCGGATTAGAGGCAAGAGCGCCCGTAGAGTCTCGAGCGGGTTCCCTCTAGGCTTCCCCGCCCAGACTGCTTTCGCGCGGCAGCCGCCTTCTGTGGGCGTGTGGGGCATTTTGTGTGGCGTATTCTAAATCCCTTGCAAAGCTCAACGCTATTCGCGCTGCCTTCATGGCCCGGGTCGCGCCATCACGTATTGTCAGACAGTTTGGGATTTCTGACGTTGAAAGGCGCTAGCGAGTGATAAGTCGAAGCGAGCACCTAGTCGTGACTAGCGCCCGCAATACAATCGACTTCGTTCAATAGGATCTAGTTTTGTCTAATGCGCTACAGCCTCCATGAGCTTGACAAGCATCAGGTTGTCGCGACAACGGTCGCAGCCGACCGTGATGAGGCATTAGAGTGGTTCAGCGAAAAGCTGCGTTTGATGTTGACCTTCGAGGCTGACCCTGCGGCCGCCGAGTATCTCCTCGACGAATGCCTGAGAGCCTGCCGTATGGCACACACTCCAACACCTACCATTCCGGTTTTCGTAGTCAGAGCAGTACCCGCGCATCCTCTGGCATCACAAGGCGCTGGGTGTGGTCAGACTGGCGCTTGAGCAGCGACCGCGTCAATTCGAGTGGGTATCCGCCTGTCTTGGACGCCTTTAGAGCAATGTTCGCGGGCCGTCGGTCACTTTCCGCTTCTTATCTGGCGCCGACCAATGAATCCACAAACGCTTGTGTCTTCTCCCACGCGCCCTGGTCGAACAAATCGTCATGGGTGCCGTGGGGAAAGAGTTCAATCCGCTTTGGCTCGTTGGCTGCGCGGTAGACCCGCCAGCCCATTTCCACCGGGATCACCGCGTCCCGCGCGCCGTGGAGGACGAGAACCGGCGCCCTGACGAGGCGGATGTTGCGTTCGTTGTTGTATTTGTCAGTAATCAGCAAGCCGAGCGGCAGCCAAAAATAGGTGCTCCTTGCCACATCGATCGTCGAAGTGAGGGGAGCTTCCAGCACGACCGCGGCAACCGGTCTTGCCGCCCCCAGCCGCACCGCCTGGCCAGATCCTAGCGACTCTCCGTAAGCCACAATCTTGCCGGCCGGCATACCGAGTCCGATCAGGTGATCGTAGGCCGCGATCGCGTCGGTGATATTGTCTTTCTCCGTCGGCCGTCCGCCTGATCCGCCATAGCCTCGGTTGTTGAGATAGAAAACGCCGAAGCCTCGCTCCCGAATCTTTTGAATTCTTGGCGAGCGATTGGCGGCGTTTGCTCCGTTCCCGTGGAAATACAGGATGGTCGGTTTGTCATCCTTCGCCGGTGCATGCCAGGCAGTCAGTGTGGTTCCATCGGCGACCGCGATCTCTATTTCCCTGACGCCATTCAGGCCAACCTCCACCGGTGCGACTCGTGTTGGATCGGGAAAATACATGAACGAGCGGTTGCCAAAATAGGCTGCCGCGCAAATTGCGGCATATGCCGCGACGAGCCAGAGAATGAGCGTCACAACTTCCTGCTTCATCAACTTACGACGCCACTTTCGGAGACTCTTCCGCCGGGTGACTGTGCCAATTATCAGGCCGGTGCTTAGTCGATTGATTCAAGGAAATAGATTGTCGGTGTGTCCAAAACGCCAGCCTTCTCCACCGCTTCTCTGAGGTCGGCAGATGCGGCGAAGTCCTTAGCCTTCTTCGTGTCCTCAGTATCGAAGACGACAACAATTTCGCTCTTATTGCTGTCGGCGGAGTAGACGGTTGGGGCGTGGGCTCCAGTCGTCGCGCCCGCCTTTACCGTTTGACCGCCTGCGCCGGGGAGAGATCGGTATTTCGAAATGATCTGCCATGTTGCTGCTCCCCTCGCGCCGGAGAAACGCCACTAAGGTGAATTACGCCGGGGGTATATCTTAAGATAAAAGCAAGAAGGTCTGCCCAATCTGAAGGGGTGCGGCCGTTCGTATTGACGGAGTCCGACAGGAAAATTGATCGGATGCGGTTGAGATCGCTCCTTTTTGCTATCGTCGCCATCGCCAGCCTCATTGTGATCGGCGGTGCCTTGTCGGGCCGGCCCCCATCATTTGCGGCGGAGCTACCGTGGCTCGTTCCGTCATTTGCGGCGGAGCAGCCGTGGCCCGATCCAGATTGGCTGCAGGGCCATGTGGGCGAAGGCGAAGGACAGATCGCCCCAGTGGTCTTGCAGAGAGCGCGCGCGCTTTATCTGAAGAAGATGAGCGAAGGCGCAGTCAACAATCCCTGCTACTTCGCTATGGACGCCACGCGCCCCGGCGGCTTGGGACGCCGATTTTACGTCATCTGCGAAGCCGACCGGACGTTTCGCGCGGTCCCATCCGGCCATGGCGACGGCCGCAACCTTGAAGGCATCGCGGATATTGCAAACGACATTCGCTGCGCAAAGAACTTCAGCAATGCGATGGATTCCCAACTGACGACCGGCGGGCCGTATGTGACGGCCGAAATCAGAACGTCGTTCAAAGGTTATTATCGCACCTCGGGCGGAAAAAGCGTGGCCCTGATGCGCTCGTTCGTCCAGTTCGACGGCGAGGGCGACACGGCGAACGCCAGACCGCGTGCCATCGGCGGCCATCCCGCCGTGCTGGTAAGGGGACACTGTCTACTAAAAGCTCCGGGTAATCCCTACGCGAACGACGACGGTTATGTTCCGTTTGGACAGCTGGTGAATTACACCGGCGGCCGTAGTAACGGCTGCACCACTTGGTCGCCGTCAGACGCCGAACAAATCATTCCTATCGTGAAGGATAAGCCGACGACGCTCTACATCTATCCCGAATCGACCGACATCGTCGCCGTCGCGCGAGCGGTGAAGGCGGGCCGGTCGCCGTCGCACGCGGGACTATATTGGAACGCCTCCTGCTTGAGAGAAATACACTCTCCGAACTTTTGGCCGAGGGAAACCCTCGAACCGATCCTCGTTCAATACAAGGAAGATCACCCGCCGCAGCGACCGCAGCCGCCGCCGATTTGCAGAGATAGTGCTGGTAGTGTGGGGTGGGTTGGCGCTGTAACGCAGTGGTTTACCAGCGACGACTAACCTGTCAGTCGCAGAGGCCCGAAGGTCGAAGTCGCCTTCGGGTTTTTTCTATGACTTAACGCCCCACGCGATACCGGGCCTTCAAGGTCGCTAGGATCCACAGTCACCTATCTTAAGGTCGGCAAACGCTCCAAGCCGCAATTTGCTCTTGCTTCGGTCGCCACCCCATTTCCCCGTGACGACTTCGAGCCCGGGACGGACCTCAATCAGCCGGGTGGCTTGCCGGTGTAAACCGCCAATTGAGCGTCGAAAGCCCGCTTGTAGGCGGGCCGCGCTTCGCCGCGGGCGACATAGGCGGCAAGGTTCGGATATTCGTTAAGAATGCCCGATGATTTCAACCTAAGCAGCACCGACACCATCATCAGGTCGCCCGCGCTGAACGCGCCATCGAGCCAGTCGGCATCGCCAAGGCGACCGGAAAGTTGGTCCAGCCGGTTACGGACGCGATCCTCGACGAAAGGCATGCGTTGCGCGGACCAGGACTTGTCGCCCTCAAGGAGCCTGGCGGTTCCGAGTTCAAGGATCGGCGGCTCCACCGTGCTGAGCGCGGCGAAGATCCATGTGATCGCGCGCGCCCGGGCATTCGCATCGTCCGGCAGAAGGCCCGCATGGCGCTCCGCGATATGGAATACGATCGCCCCCGTCTCGAACAAGCCGAGATCGCCTTCTTCGTAGGTCGGAATCTGCCCGAAAGGATGAAGCGCCAGATGTGCGGGTTCCTTCATCGCCCTGAGCGAAACAAGACGAACCTCGTAAGGTTGGCCCACTTCCTCCAGCGCCCAGCGAACGCGCGTATCACGTGCCAGTCCCTTGCCGCCATCGGGTGACCGTTCAAAGGCGGTAATGGTGATAGTCATCGTGAGGCTCCTCCTTGGCCAAAATCATCGGCTGCGGAGCTGGCAAGCTGTCAAGGCAAACTCACCGAGATTGAAGCCGACCCCGTTCCATGTCCGTTTGTCCGCATAGCAGACCAACGTCGCTCGGCGCTGGCGCGCTTCGCGCATGGCGAAGATGGTCAGGACCTCCAACATTGAGAAGAAGCGGCTATTCGTCAGCGCATTGAGCATGTCTGCTTCGTGCCATCAGCAGACTTCGGTGCGCGGGGTTAGGATGCCATGCCTAGCGCCTTGGAGATGTCGCGAAGTGTCGCCGTCTCAGCATCGCTTACTCGGACACCACCAAAGCCAAGAAAAGACCCCTCCACGGCAGCTTCTGCGACCTTCTGGCTGATCTCGCGGAGCCAGGTTTTGAAGGCTG
>JBAUOI010000488.1:0-4455 GCA_049579665.1 Methyloceanibacter sp. | reverse complement strand
ACAATACGCTCAAGGGCGGGGGCTTAAGGCGCCGGGCCGGGTCGGCGCGCGCCTAGGGTGGACCATGGACGAGCTGTTATCCGAATTCCTGACCGAAACCGGCGAGGGCCTCGACCAGCTCGACGTCGAGCTCGTGCGCTTCGAGCAGGAGCCGAACAATGCCGAGATGCTCAACACCATCTTCCGGCTGGTCCATACCGTCAAAGGGACTTGCGGCTTTCTCGGCCTGAACCGCCTCGCCAAGCTGGCGCATGCGGCCGAAACGCTAATGGGCCAGTATCGCGACGGCGCCCCGGTTACGGTCGAGGGCGTGAGCGTGATCCTCGCCAGCATCGACCGGATCAAGGATATCCTGGCTGGGCTCGAGCGGGATGGCGCGGAGCCGCTCGGCTCTGACGCCGATCTGATCAGCAGGTTGCAAATGCTGGCTCTCGGAGAGCCGAGCGGGATGGCGGCCAGCGATTATCAGCCGTTCGGCGCCGTCGAGGGCGCGCAGCAGACTGTGCCGCCACTGCAAGCTACGCTCGATGAGCTCGAGCGTGCTTGGCGCGCGGCGCCCGGGCCTGACCCGGTCGAGCCGGCAAAAGAACCGGCGGACAACGGCAGTGGTTCGGCCGAGGCCAATGCACGCGAGACGCAAACGCGCGCGCAGACCGTGCGGGTCAGCGTCGACACGCTCGAGCATCTGATGACCACAGTGAGTGAGCTCGTGCTCACCCGCAACCAACTGCTGGACCTCGTGCGCCGCACCGGCGAGAGCGAGTTCAAATCTCCGCTGCAACGGCTCTCCACTGTCACTGCTGAGTTGCAGGAGGGCATCATGAAAGCCCGCATGCAGCCGATCGCCAATGCCTGGCAGAAGCTGCCGCGGCTGGTGCGCGAGCTTTCGCTCGAGCTCGACAAGAAGATCGAGCTCGACATGGCCGGCGGCGAGACCGAGCTCGACCGGCAAGTGCTTGAGATGATCAAGGACCCGCTCACGCATATGCTCCGCAACTCGGCCGATCATGGGCTCGAGCCGCCTGCCGAGCGGGTTAAGAAAGGCAAGCCCGAGACCGGGCGGATCAAGCTCAGCGCCTATCAGCAGGGCGGCTATATCGTCATAGAGGTCGCCGACGACGGACGCGGGCTCGACGCGCAGAAGATTCGCGCCAAGGCGATCGAGAATAGCCTGGCAACGGCCGCCGAGCTCGACCGCTTGAGCGACGCCGACATCTACAAATTCATCTTCAGACCGGGTTTCTCCACCGCGCAAGCGATAAGCGGCGTGTCGGGCCGCGGCGTCGGCATGGATGTCGTGCGCAACAATATCGAGCTGATCGGCGGCACCGTCGAGCTCAAGTCGAGCTCGCCCGCGGGCACCACTTTCACCATCAAGATCCCGCTGACGCTGGCGATCATGGCGGCGTTGATCGTCGAGGCTTCGGGGCAGCGTTTCGCCATCCCGCAATATAGCGTGATCGAGCTGGTCCGCACCGGCAACGCCTCCGGCCACGATGTCGAGCTGATCAACGACACGCCGGTACTGAGGCTCCGCGACAAGCTTCTGCCGCTGCTCGATCTGGCCCAGCTGCTTCAGCTCGAAGGCAGTCGCACGACGCTTGAGCGGGTCGCCAACCGCATCCTCACCGTCGTGGTTATTCAGGTTGGCGCGCGGCTGTTCGGCGTGCTGGTGGACAGCGTGTTTCGCACGGAGGAAATCGTGGTGAAGCCGATGTCGAGCCTGTTGCGCGATGTCGGCATGTTCTCGGGCAACACCATTCTCGGCGATGGCAGCGTCATCATGATCGTCGACCCGAACGCGCTCGGCTCGTTGGTCGGCTCGGTCGAGGGACAAGCCGATTCGGTCAGTGCCGCACCGACCGTCGAGGCTGCGACGACCGAGGGCAAGACGGCGCTGTTGCTGTTCCGCGCGGGATCGAGCGCCATGAAGGCCGTGCCGCTATCGCTCATCACCCGGCTCGAGGAGATCGAGCGCGACACGATCGAGCAGTGCAATGGCGAAGACGTCGTGCAGTATCGGGGCGCCTTGATGCCGCTCGTCTATATGCACAACGAGGCGAGAGGCCACGCCGACGGCGTGCAGCCGGTGCTGGTGTTCACCGAAGGTGGCAAGCCAATCGGTCTCGCCATCGACGAGATCGTGGATATCGTCGAGGAGCGGCTGGATATCGAGTTGAAGACCGAGGCGCCGGGGGTGATCGGCGCGGCCGTCGTCAAGGGCAAGGCGGCCGAGATTATCGATGTCTCGCATTTTCTCGGCCAGGGCTTTGGCCACCGGCTCGACTCCAAGCAGGACGTGGGCGGCCGCGAGATTAGGCTGCTCCTCGTCGATGACAGCCAATTCTTCCGCAATATGCTTGCGCCGCTGCTCAAGGCGAGCGGCTACGAGGTCACGCTTGCGGCTTCGGCCGACGAAGCGCTGGCGCTTAAGGATAGCGGCGCGAGCTTCGACCTCATCGTTTCCGATCTCGACATGCCGGGCATGGACGGCATCGCGCTCGCCGAGCGCATCAAGGCCGATCCGAAATGGGAAGCGATTCCGCTGATCGCGCTGTCCTCGCATACCAGCCCGCGCCTCATTGAGAAGAGCCGGGCCGCCGGCTTCGTGAGCTATGTCGGCAAGTTCGACCGGCAGATGCTGATGGGAACGTTGCAGGATTGTTGCAGGCATTGGGGAGCGGCGGCATGAGGGCCGAGGATAACGATCACGATCAGGCGACCGAAGGCTTCGTCACGGTGGTGACCGGTGGCCAGCTGTTCGGATTGAGGCTTGAGCGGGTACGCGACGTATTTGTACCACGCGGCATCTCGCGAGTGCCGCTGGCGCCGCCGGAAGTGGCCGGTCTCTTGAACTTGCGCGGCCGTATCGTCACAGCCATCGATCTTCGCCGTCGCCTGGGCTTGCCGCCACGCGAGGACGGCGGCTCCCCGGTCGCGGTCGGCATCGAGGAGCGCGGCGAGCTTTACGGGCTGATCGTCGACCGGGTGGGGGATGTGCTCAGACTCGAGCGCTCAAGCTACGAAACCAATCCGGTCAATCTCGATCAGCGTTGGACCAGGGTCTGCGCCGGAGTGCATCGGCTTGAGCACGGTCTCATGGTCGTGCTCGACGTCGACAAGGTGCTCGATTTCAGTGGACTCGGCGTCGCTGCCTAATTGCCGTCGCCTGACGGAAACGCGGAGGAAGGAACGCAATGAAACATTGTTTGGTCGTGGATGACAGCGCCGTCATCCGCAAAGTGGCGAGGCGCATCCTGGAGGAGCTGCATTTCACGGCCTCGGAGGCCGAAAACGGGCGCGACGCGCTCGACCAATGCCGCATGTCGATGCCCGACGCCGTGCTGCTCGACTGGAACATGCCGGTGATGGACGGCATCGCCTTTCTCGTCGCGCTGCGCAAGGAGCGCGATGGCAATATGCCCAAGGTGATTTTCTGCACGACCGAGAACGACGTCGAGCACATCACCCGCGCCATCACGGCGGGGGCCAACGAATACATCATGAAGCCCTTCGACCGCGACATCATCGAAGCCAAGTTTCATGAGGTCGGGCTTATCTAAAGCCCGCGTGACCATGCTCAATGAGGGGGCGAGCATGTATGCCTCGGAAATCGCTCCCAGCCAATCCGTGCTGTCCGAGCGGCCGATCAGAGTCATGGTTGTCGACGATTCCGCCGTGGTGCGCGGCCTCGTTTCCCGCTGGATCGAGGCAGAGCCCGGCCTTGAGGTCGTCGCGCGCCATGCCAACGGCAAGCTCGCCGTCGAGGACGTAGCGCGGAGCGCTCCAGACATCGTCTTGCTCGACATCGAAATGCCGGTGATGGACGGGCTTGAGGCGCTGCCCCTTCTCCTGAAGGCCCGGCCCGGCCTGCGCGTGCTGATGGTCTCGACCCTCACCAAGCGCAACGCCGAGATCAGCTTCAAGGCCTTGGCGCTCGGCGCCATCGACTATGTGCCGAAGCCCGATTCCAACCGCGAAATCACCATTGAGCCGGATTTCCGCCGGGAGGTGATCGAAAAAATCAAGGTCTTGGGGCCGCTCAAGTTGCGGCGCAAAGGGGCCGACATTCCGGGTTCGGCTGCGGCAACGCTGGGTGACGTCGGCCAAGAAAACCGCTCTTTCCGCCGACGCGCCTTCTCCTTGGTGCCGCCCCGCGTGATCGCGATCGGCAGTTCGACCGGCGGCCCGCAGGCCTTGGGCAGTCTGCTCGGCGCGCTTTCACCGTCCCTCTCCCGCATCGCGGTGCTGGTGGCGCAACACATGCCGCCAATGTTCACCACCGTCCTCGCCGAGCGGCTGGCGCGGGCGACCGGGCTTGACGCGCGTGAGGGCAGGGACGGCGAGAGGCTGGAACCCGGGGCAATCTATGTGGCGCCTGGAGATCGTCACATGACGGTGGCGCGGCGAGAGGCACCTTGCCTGCGTATTGCCGGTGGGCCGCCGGTGAATTTC
>JBAUOI010000487.1:0-8526 GCA_049579665.1 Methyloceanibacter sp. | reverse complement strand
GTCAACATCGCAGTCCGAGGCGCTCGCGGAGCCCGATCAGCCCCGCACCGAATACTTCACCGGCTTCTAGGTGAGCGACAACTACGCTAGCGGCTATGTGGGCGCGGGCTACGCCTTCGGCAAGGCTGGATACGCGGCGCCTGGTTTTCGCCTGCGCGCCGTCGGCGCCTATGGCCGCTACGATTACGAAGGCTCGCTTCTCTTCGACGGCATATCTCAGCCCACGACTTTCGATGGGCAGGATGCCTTCGCCGCGGCGCTGATCGGTTATGAGTTCCGCCCCGGGCGTCTTATCCTCAAGCTGTTCGCCGGCATCGAGGGCGAGGACCAGCACATCGTGCCGCACGATCCGGACAATTCAGTGCAAGGCAGCGCACTCGGATTGCGGCTGCAAGCCGAAAGTTGGCTCGATCTGTCGGCGCGCAGCTTCCTCTCCGCCGATGCGAGCTATGGCACTGCCTTCCAGGAATATTGGTCGCTGGTGCGGCTCGGCTATCGGTTGACGCCCCGTTTCTCGCTGGGCCTCGAAGGCGGCGCGCTCGGCAACGAGGAATACGATGCGGGACGCGGCGGCGGTTTCGCGCGCGTGAATTTCCGCGCGATGGAGGTCACGCTCTCCGGCGGCTTCACCGGCAATTATCTGGAAGACCAGCCGAGCGGATATGTGGCGCTCGGACTGTATCGGCCGTTCTAGATTGGAGATTTGCGGGTGGGCTGATGAAAGTGCACTGCCGGCCCCGCTCCGGCAGTGCTTGGCTTCATCGTCTGCCAGCCTCGTGTACCGGAAACTCGCCAAGGCGGCATCGCCCTCTTTGGTGTGCATCCTGCGTAAGAGGGATGTCCTTTGGGATGTACCCGATGGACTCTCTCCAGAAACGAGCATGACACAAAGGCGACAGGCGATGCAAATGCGAGTTCAAGCTTACCCGCATTTTCTTTTTGTCGCGGTGAAGTGTTGCAGCTTGACGTGCGGCGCATGCAACACAGCGCGCGGGGTGAGTGGATTTGCGTCGCGCGTGCGATCGCGTGCCGCGTCGACAAACCAACACCTTCATTCCACGAAATATTTTGCGGCGGCGTGAGTCGTCAGGGTGCGGCTTTGGTTGCACCGGTGCTCTGCTCGGCGTCTTGCGGATTGGCCACTTCGATCGGCGGCTTGCCTTGACCCGGCGAAACCGGCCCACGCCATTCCTCGAAGCGCTTTTGCAGATCCGCGCCATGCGCGCTCCACCAGGCATCGTCGAATCGGAGTGCCTTCTTGAAATTGTCAGGCGCGGTGGGGAGATAATCCTTCATCTCCACGTCGATGATCGGGTGCTTGCCGACCAGCGCCAGCGCCGATTTCCGCATCGGCCCGTAGGCGATCAGCTGCGCCTGCGTCGCCAGCCGCGCTGGGTCGGAGGCGAAGGTGATGAAGCGCTTGGCGCCATCCTTGTTTTTGGCGCCTTTGGGTATGGCCCAGAGATCGAGATCGTAGATCTGCCCGTCCCAGACCACGCCGAGCCGTTGGCGATCGCCGACTGCGGCGCGGAAGATGCGGCCGCTATAGCCCGCGGCCATCCCGACCTTCTTCTCGAGCAGCCAGGTGATCGGCTCTTGCGCGTTGTCCCACCAGAAGATGTCGCCCTTGATCTTGTCGAGAGCCTTGAAGGCGCGATCGGCACCTTCAGGGGTAGCGAGCTCGGTATAGACATTGGCCGGATCGACCCCGTCGGCGAGCAACGCCAGCTCGAGCGTATAGCGGGGGCCGTTCGGCAAAGCGCGCTTGCCGGGGAAGCGCTTCGGATCGATCAGGTCGGCGATCTGCGACGGCTGGGTCTTGGTGAAAGCCTGCCGGTCGAACGCGATCGCCGTCGACCAGGCGACGCTACCAACGCCGCATGAGGACAGCCCGCCGGAATAGAAGTCGATCTCCGCGCTCTCTCCGGTGGGCGCCGCGCCGAGGCTTGAGGCTTCGATCGTCTCGAGCAGTCCGTCGCTGCACAGCGTGCTGAGCGTCGCCGCCGAGACATCCACCACATCGACGCTCGATTCCGAACCGCCGATCATCTCTTTGATCTTGGCCAGCGTGCCGTCATAGACCTCGGTGGCGATCCGCGTGCCGGTTTCCTTGGCGAACGGTTCGAAATAGGCGATCTCCTGCGATTGCCCGTAGGCGCCGCCCCAGGTGGCGACGCTGAGCGTGTCCTCTGCCCGCGCGCCGGCGGATAGCACGATGCCGAGCGCCAGCACGCCGGCAAGGCCGCAGCTTTGCCCCGTCCGGGCGGCCGTCGCGAGCAGTCGGTCGAATTGCCGGTTCACTGGCCCAGACACCGTCATCGGTCTCACTTATAGCTCTGCCGCAACATCACCGCGGCGAAATCTGATTGGCTGTCGCACCCGTCGGCAGCGATCCGTCGCCGAGCGTCGGCCGGTCGGTTCGCCTGATTGTCGGCTGCGCCAGCGCCCCGCTGATGGAGATCCGCGGCGGGGTCTCCGCGCTCAGCTGCGACGCCTTCAATGGCTGCGCGTTGCTGGCGACGAACAGGTTCCAATCGAGCGTCGCTTGCGCCAAGTCGACATTGCCGGAACCGGCGATCAATCCGCGGCGGGTTTGCATGTTGAACATGTCGCACCAAATATGGCCGCCAGCGAGGCGGCAATCGGCATTGAGAGAATCGAACAAAGTGACACTGTTGCGGCTCCAGCCCGCTCCGTCCAGGGGTGTCGGCGCGCCGAGAAGACGGGACAGATCGAGCGGAATCGCGCCATTAACGGCGTTAACCTTGAGCCCGCCGGAAAGCGCCTGGATCAGCTCGGCGTAGGTGCGGCCCTCGCCCGACATTTCGGCCTTGAGGCTCGTATTGCCCTTGAGCGGGACGAGAAACGACGCGTCGAGGCAGCCCTCGACCGGCATGTCGTCGAGGCTCGCCGTGACGGTGGCCTTGGCCGTCTCTTGCGACATGTCGATGCCGACGCTGCCCGAGGCCTGACCGTCGCAAAGCTCGAGCTCGCCCACCTCGCTCGCCAGCACGCCGTTCTTGGTGCTGATGGTGAACCCGCCGCGCCCAAGCTTGATCATGGGGGCGGTGACCTCCGCTGCCGAAACGCGTAGATCGGCGTCGAAATATTTGATGAGCGCTCCCTCGAGCACGACGGCTTGCGCGGCGGGAGGCGTCGGCGCCTCGGCTCCCCCGAGATAAGGATCGATCGCGAGCCGCTCGAAATCGAGCGTCGCATCGATGCGGGGGCGTGGCCCCGGCGTGACGGCGAGCAGACCGACCGCTTGATTGCCGTCAAGCGAGAAGGCGCCGTCGTCGAAGGTCAGCGTCGCTCCGTTCCAATGCGCCGCGCCAGCTGCCGACAGTTTCTGCAAGCTTCGCCCGGGCGGCAAGGCAATCCCGGCCCATCTGAAAAAGCGCCGCGCGTTTTCCATGTCGGCTTGCACATCGCCGTCGAGCTGAAGTCCGTTGACGAAGGACGCGGTGCCCGTGACCTTGGCTGCGAGCGGTTTCGAGGTGAAGGTGAGGCTGACCGGAACGCGAATCCCGTCCTCCGTCTCGGTGGGCGCGCCGGCATTGAGCGCGAAGCCCACGGTCTCGTCGCGCAAGACGAAGGAGCCGAAGCTCGACATCGCTCCGGTGCCGGCACTTGCGTCGAAGCGTGCATCGATCTTCTTGATCGCTTCCGTACCCGCTGCCGTGGACAGGTAAATGATACCGTCGCGCAGGCGAATCACGCCGATCGGCGCTCCCTTCAGCAGGTTGGTCACCCGTGCCTGTATGGTCTGGTCGGGTCCCATGACGAGCGACGGCGCCTCTTTCAGGGTGATCTCGGGCTTCAACAGCCGCAAGGCGTCGATCCTGATGCGGCCGAACATGAGCTGGACCAGATCGATCGAGACCTTGGCGTCCTTGGCGCTGATGGATTTCACCAGCGGCAGCCGCGAGGCGTTGGTCAGCTCAAAACCGCTCTTGATCGAGACGTCGGGGAAGTAATGCACCCGCAGCGGTCCGGTGAGCCTCACGTCGCCCCCGGTCCAAGTCGACAAGGCATCGGTGACGCGGGAAGCCAGCTGGGTCGAATCGGCAAGCAGCCGCGGTATGAGCGCGAGGCCGACGATGAGAACGGCAATGAGGCCAAGCAGAAGCCATTTCCAAAGGATTTGGCGAGGCTTCATCCCGTCCCTACCACCCGTTCCGGCGTTGGCCCTTCAGCCCCGGACCTCGCCTGTTTTTCGATTGCCCCTAAGACCCAGTCTTTCTAGCCCGATTAGGCCGAGATAGCGAGCCCAACTCGGGTGCATTTTGTTGGCAAATCAGGGAACAGGGAGGGCCCATTTAGGGCCTGTTTCCGCGGCGGCGCGCTGGCTCGTGGAAGCCCCGGGCCGGCTTCGCGCGATGATCCCATGCAACAGCAGCACGGGGGCGAGGCTGACCAGCACGATGGTGAGCGCCGAAAGCCCCGCCTCCTCGTAGCGATAGAGCGAAACCAGGGTGAAGACCTGGGTCGCCAGTGTGTCGAAATTGAAGGGCCTGAGCAGCAGCGTGGCCGGCAGCTCTTTCATCGAGTCGACGAAAACGAGGAGTGCCGCAGCGCCCAGCGCCGGCCTGAGCAGCGGCAGATGCACCTTGACCAGCGCCTCGCTGATGGTTGCGCCGAGCGTCCGCGCCGCGGCGTCGATATTGCGGGAGACCTTGCTCAAGCCGGCTTCCACCGCGCCGAGCGAGGCGGCGAGGAAGCGGATCGTGTAGGCGAGCACGATGGCAAAGGCCGTGCCCGACAGCACCAGCCCCGTGGACACGCCGAACAGCGACCGCATCAGCCCGTCGATGAAATTGTCGAGCCCCGCAAGCGGAATGAGCAGGCCGATGGCGAGCACGGTGCCGGGAATCGCATAGCTGATGGCGGGAAGCGTGCTCGCGACCTGGATCAGCTGTGAGCGCGTCTGCCGCCGCGCGTAAGCGAGCACCACGGCGAAACCGACCGCAAGCACCGCCGCCGACGCGGCGAGCATCAGGCTGTTCAGCGCGGCCTCCCAGAACTCCGGCGCGAGCCCTGCCGCCACATGGACGAGCGCGTCGTGCAGCAATACCCATGCCGGGAGCACGAAGCCGAACAGCACGGGCAGAGCGCAGGCGACCATCGCCAGCAGCCCGCGCCAGCCTTGCAAGCTGTCCTCGCGCAAATCCCGATATTTGCCGGTCGTGTGATGGAATCGGCGACCGGCTCTGAGCGCCCGCTCGATGATGAGCAGCGCGAACACGAACAGCAGCATGACGCAGGCGATTTGCGCCGCGCCAGCAAGGCTGTTGCGGTCGAGCCAGGTATCGTAGACGGCGACGGTGAGCGTCCTCACCCCGAAGAACTCGACCGCGCCGATGTCGTTCAGCGTCTCCATCAGCACGAGCGCGACGCCGGCGGCAAGCGCGGGCCGCGCCAGGGGCAACGCCACCTGCCAGAAGGTCTCGGCGGCGTTTCGCCCCAGCGTCCGGCTCACTTCCAGCACGCAGACCGATTGCGCGATGAAGCTCGCCCGCGCGGTGATGTAGACATAAGGATAGAGCACCGCGCTCATCACCAGGATGGCGCCGCCAAGGCTGCGGATATCCGGGAACCAATAGTCCCGAGCATTGCGCCAGCCGAACAGGCCACGCAAAGCGGTCTGCACGATTCCCGAATAATCGAGCATCTCCAGATAGGTGTAGGCGATGATGTAGGTCGGGATGGCAAGTGGGAGCAGCAAGAGCCATTGGAAATAACGGCGTCCCGGAAAACGATACATGGTGACGAGCCACGCCGTGCCGGTCCCGATCAGCAGGCTCAAGACTCCCACGCCCAACATCAGCAGAAGCGTGCGGCGGAGCGCACCGGGAAGCACATTGGCGATGAGATGCGGCCAGGTACCGCCGCTCGGTTTCAGGGCGAGCAAGGTGATGGCGAGCAACGGCAGCAGCGCGATCAGCGAGATGAGGAAGGCCGCGACCGACCAACCGAGATTGCCGCTCTCTTTCAGGCGCGCGAGCTTGCGGCGGAAAGGAACGTGCTCATTTCCCGCGCTCTGAATCTGGGCCACGCCGTTAGGGGCGGCCGGCGAGGCCGTCCAAGCCCACCTTGCGCCTGTCGACCATCAGTGCGGCGACCGCGTCTTGCGATAGGCGCTGATTGGCGTCTTGCAACGCATCGGCGAAGGCGTTGGCGGCGTCGATCACCGGCTCGACCAGGTCGGAGCCCGTGAGCGCCAGCGCGCAGGCGCGCATCGCCGGACAGCGGTGATGCTGCGAGGCGGCGATCAGCGAGATCGCCATGCATTCGTCGGCGCAGAAGCCGGCGCAGCCGAACGGATAATATTCGATCTTGCGCGAGGCCGAGGCCCGCACCGCGCGCACCCAGCAGGCAAGCTAGGTCACCGCGCGTTTCGCCCGCTCGGTGCCGAGCAGGCGGTTATATTCGTTCCAGCCGTTCTCCCAGCAGGCGATGTCGCCCGTGTCGTAGCCGGCAAGCCAACACCTGAAGCCGACCCCCACCAGCCACTCGGCGCCGCTCCGCGGCGGGACGAAAGCCCTGTGACCCGGCTTGCCGCCCATCTGTCTGTCGATCTTCTTATGGAAGCTCATTGTTGCTGCCCCCTCATGAGCTTGGACCTTCATCGAAACCGACCTTGTCGACCAGCTCGCTCGCCTTCTTGCGCAAGGAAGCGATCTCGTTGAGCGAGATCGGGTCCGGCTTGAAGTCGCCCCAAGACTTGACCAACGGAGACCAGGGCACGTCTTGCTTCACCGGATATTCGTTGTTCACGTCGGCATACATTTCCTGGCCCTTGTCGGATGCCAGGAATTCGAGAAGCTTCATCGCGTTGTCTTTGTGCGGGGCGTATTTCGCCATCACCGCGCCGGAGATGTTCACATGCGTGCCGCGACCGTTCGTGTCGGGGAACAGCATGTTCACCGAGTTCGCCCATGCCTTCTGCTCGGGCTCTTTGTCGTTCTTCAGCATGGCGCCCATGTAATAGGTGTTGCCCACGGCGATATCGCATTCGCCGGCATAGACGCCCTTGACCTGGAGCCGGTCGTCACCGGCGGGCTTGCGCGCCAGATTGGCCTTCACGCCCTTTAGCCACTGCTCGGTCCAGTCCTCGCCATGCGCCGCGATCATCGAGGCGATCAGCGCGACGTTGTAGACGTGCTGGCCTGAGCGGATGCAAATCTTGCCGCGCCAATTCGGATCGGCGAGCTCCTCGTAAGTGATGGTGTCCTGCGTCACTCGTTCCTTCGACGCGTAGACCACGCGCGCGCGGCGCGTGAGGCCGATCCACTGTCCGTCGGTCGCGCGATAGGCGGCGGGGATCTCCGCATCGAGGGTCGGCGATTGGATTGGTTGCGCGATACCGGCATCGGTCGCTTGAGTGAGATTGCCGACATCGACCGTGAGCAAGAGATCGGCGGGGCTGTTGCGGCCCTCGGCCTGGATGCGCTCGATCAGGCCCTTCTCGGCATAGATCACATTGACCTTGATGCCGGTCTCGTCGGTGAATTCCTTGAGCAGCGGATTGATCAGATAAGGCTGCCGGTAGGAGTAGATATTGACCTCGCCAGGCTCCGCCGCCGAGGCGAGCGGCGCGACGAGGAGAGGCGCAAGGAGCGCAAGCGCGATGGCGCGCGCATAGCCAAATCGCATTCGACATCCTCCAATGGCCGAGGTTCAAGGCCCCGGTATCGGACTTTCCGGCCCGCCCCCAAACCCAGCGCCGGGGGTCGTTGTTCGATTAGGGCTTGGTGTCGGGCAAAGTCAACAAGAATATCGTAATGAAACCAACTTTAGAAGTCTTCTAAGCTTCGCTGTTGAAGTAGTAATTGGTCTATTTGTTCCTGTATATTGGAATATCTCATGTATAATCCAGAGATAGCCTATGGCAGAGCTAGGACGTCACCGAGCTTTCGCAAGCGCCACAGAGAACATCGCTACGGCTGCGACGCGGCGACGCTGCCGGTGAATTTTGGGGAAGCTACACGCCGAACAACCGCTCGGCGGGGAAGATCACATCCGCCGAGGTCCCGACGCCGGGCTCGCTGGTCAGAACGAGTCGCGCGCGATTGGCATCGACCAGAGCTTTGGTGACGGGAAGGCCGAGCCCCGTGCCCATCTGCTTGCGCGGCGCGGTGTCGAGCTGATGAAACGGCTGCATGGCAAAGGCGATCTCGTCCTTGGTCATGCCGACGCCGGTGTCGCGCACACGCAAACGCAATTCGCCGTCGATCATGCCGCCCGACACGATCACCTGTCCGCCCTCCTTGGTGAACTTGATGGCGTTGGTGAGCAGGTTGAGCAGAATCTGTTTGAGCCGGCGCGGATCGGCGACGACCGACGGCAGCTCGGGCTGTAGCGACGTCCGGAGCACGATGCGCGCACGCTTGGCGAGAGGCTGCAAGCTGCCGACGCAATCCTCGACCAGCTCCGGCACCTCGACCGCGGTGAAATTCAGCTCGAACTTACCAGCCTCGATCTTCGAGATGTCGAGCAGATCGTTGAGCAGCGACAGCGCATAGA
>JBAUOI010000486.1:0-2246 GCA_049579665.1 Methyloceanibacter sp. | reverse complement strand
CAGGAAGCCTTGCGTCTCGCCCTTGAGCGCCATCAGCGCCGGGAAGAACAGGAACGTCCACACCGGCACGAACACGATGAACATGCCGTACCAGTCGATCGCCGCCCAATAGAACTGAAGCGGGAGGGCGAGATAGGCGAACAGCAGGAGCGCGCGATCGATCCGTCGCGTTGGAATCAGCGACCGATATTCCTTCAGCGCGAGATAGGAGACGAACCCAAGAAAGATGACGGCGACAATCTGGTTGAACAGGACGCAGAGCGTGAAGGCGCCGATCATCCACCACCAGGACTCGGTGCGGTCGGCACGCTCGCGATAGCGCTCGCCGGGATTGCGCCAGCGCATGATCGCGACGATCAGGCTGGCGGCGATCAGCACGGCATAGATGCCGGCCGTGGCGTAGGCGACGTTGGCGGGGATGCCGAAGATCGTGCTCATGTCACCTTGCCCTTGGCTTCGGCCACGGCGGCACGGGCGCGATTGAGAATCGTGAGCGCAGAGAGCAGGAGCAGCGCCGAAAGGTAGAGCGTGCTCCACAGCCCGGGTGCCAGGCCTAAACCGAGCAGCACCGCGAGCAGGCCAAAGGCAAAGGCGCGGTCGCTCTTGCCGAGCGGCCCGGCATAGCAGCGCTTGGCGCCGATCATCGGTCCGAGCGCGCCTGCCATCTCGGCGACGATGCCGCCAATCACCGCCAGCACCACGAGCGGCGCGTCGAGGCCTTGGATCAGCGCGAAGGGAAGATAGAGCGCCGCGTCGGCGATCACATCCGATAATTCGTTCAGCATCGCGCCTTGCGGACTCGCCTGGCCATGCTCTCGCGCCATCATCCCGTCGATGGCGTTAAACGCCATGCGCAGGAACAGCGTGACGGGGAGCAGCAGCAGCGGCCACGGCGAACCGGGCATCAACGCAATCCACGCGCCGTGCGCGACGCTCAGCAGCAGCGCGCCGAGCGTCACGTCATTGGCGCTGAGCCTGGCGCGCACCAGCGCATCCGAGACCGGCCTGAGCAGGGCCTGGAAGCGCGGCTTGAGATCGTAGATGGTGGCCAATTCCGCCCCGCCCCCGTGGAAGAACAGCCGTTGTAATGCTTTCATTGGTTGGCAGCTAGTCACCCCAGATCCGTCATCCCCGGCCTTGAGCCGGGCATCCATGCCGTTACATCTCAGCGGGCTGAAGCGCCAATGGACTGGATCGCCGGGTCAAGCCCGGCAATGACGTGGAGAATGGGCGAGGCCTCCCGATCAATTCTTGGCTTTCACCTCCGCCAGCAACTCCTCGACCTTGGGCAGGATGTTCGCCACGATCGCCGCGACGCCCTTGCCATTCGGGTGAAGGCCGTCGCCCTGCATCATGCCGTCGTCGAGCGCGGCACCCTCCAGAAAGAACGGATAGAGGAGGACGTGATAGCGCTCAGCGAGATCGACGTAGATCGCGCGGAACTGGTCCGCATAGTCCTTGCCCATATTGCGCGGGGCCTCCATGCCGGCGAGCAGGATCGGCAACCCCCTCGCCTGCACTTTCTCGATAATCTTGCTCAGCGCCTGCTTGGTGCCGTCCGGGGGCAAGCCTTGCAGCGCGTCGTTGGCGCCAAGCTCGATGATCACCGCGCTCGCATTGTCGGGCAGCGCCCAGTCGAGCCGCGCCAGCCCCGCCGCCACCGTATCGCCTGAGACGCCGGCGTTGACCACCGTCGCGTCGGTACCGCGCGCTTTCAATGCCGCCTCGAGCTGAGCGGGAAAGGCTTGGTCCTGCGGCAGGCCGAGCCCCGCCGTGAGACTGTCGCCGAGGGCGACGATCACCGGCGGGTGCGACTCTGCCGCAATTCCGTGCAACGGCGCGAGCAAAAGCGACGCCGCCAGCATGATCAATAGAGAGGCAGCGCGTTTCATCTTTTCGACCTCTTTATCCTTCTCTATTGCCGGTCCCCGTGCCATCTGTCAGTCACTCGATCGTCCCCCCGCCCCATGGATCACACTCTGAAACAGCGTCGCCAGTCGGCAATCAAGCTTGAAGATTTGCAGGTGACGCTGCCCTCGCATGCCGGTCCGGTCTCCATCCTGCGCGGCATCGACCTCGAAGTGCGAACCGGCGACGCCATCGCCGTGGTTGGGCCTTCCGGCTCCGGCAAATCGACTCTGCTCATGGTCATCGCCGGGCTCGAGCGCGCCACGCACGGCCGCGTGCAGGAGCTCGATACCGACTATGCGGGGCTGAACGAGGACGGGCTGGCGCGGCTCCGCGCC
>JBAUOI010000485.1:0-5286 GCA_049579665.1 Methyloceanibacter sp. | reverse complement strand
GTACTGGGCGGGACCTCGGTCTCGGGGCGCGGCTCTGCTGGCGCGTGTTGCGGCCCTGCCGGCGCCTCTTCGACATCGGGAAGACTATCGCCGAGCTCGCGACTGACTCCCTCTGCCCATCGGCGAGAGGGGTGGGGTGAGGGGGAAACGGCTTCGGTTGATTGAGCCCCCTCACCCTTTCCGCCATGCGATCCGGCTTCGCCAGCTCGCGGCGGAAAGCCCTCTCCCCGTGGGGGAGAGGGGGAGACATCCTCGCCGTCCACCAGAAGCAGGGCGATCGGCCGGTTCACCTTCACATGCTCGGTGCCCTCTCCAACCAGGATCTTGCCGAGCTTGCCGTCCTCGGCGGCTTCCACCTCCATGGTGGCCTTGTCGGTCTCGATCTCGGCGATGACGTCGCCGGCGCGCACGCTATCGCCCTCGCGCACCAGCCACTTGGTAAGCTTCCCCTCCTCCATGGTGGGGGAGAGCGCCGGCATGAGAATTTCGGTTGGCATCAGTTTCGGGGAAAGGGCTCAGCTCGCCGTCACGTCGGTGTAAAGCTCGGAAGGGTCCGGCTCGGGATCGTTTTGCGCGAACTCGGCCGCCTCGTTGACGCGGGCGCGGACCTCGCGGTCGATCTCCTTCAGCTCGGCGTCGCTGGCGCGACCCTCTTTCAGGATGCGGTTGCGCAACAGGTCGATCGGATCGCGATGCTCGCGGATATCCTGCACCTCCTCGCGCGTGCGGTATTTGGCCGGGTCCGACATCGAGTGGCCGCGATAGCGGTAGGTGAGCATTTCGAGGATCTTCGGCCCCTCGCCGCGCCGCGCGCCGGCCACGGCGCGGTCGCCGGCGGCCTTCACCGCCGCGACATCCATGCCATCGACTTGCTCGCCGGGAATGCCGAACACCGAGCCGCGATGATAAAGCTCCTCGGCGCGCGCGCTGCCGCGCTCGACAGCGGTGCCCATGGCGTAGTGGTTGTTCTCGATCACGTAGATCACCGGCAGCTTCCACAACGAGGCCATGTTGAAGCTCTCATAGACCTGGCCCTGATTGGCGGCGCCCTCGCCGAAGAAGGTGAGGCAGACCCGGTCGTTGCCGCGATATTTGTTGGCGAAGGCGAGACCGGTGCCGAGCGGCGCCGGTGCGCCGACGATGCCGTGGCCGCCGAAGAAATTCTTCTCGGGCGAGAACATGTGCATCGAGCCGCCCTTGCCCTTGGCGTAGCCGTGGCGGCGGCCGGTCAGCTCGGCCATCATGCGCTTCGCCTCCATGCCGGCGGCGAGCATGTGGCCGTGATCGCGATAGGCGGTGATGACCTGGTCGCCTTCGGAGATCGCCATCTGCATGCCGGCGACCACTGCCTCCTGGCCGATGTAGAGATGGCAGAAGCCGCCGATATAGCCCATGCCGTAAAGCTGCCCCGCCTTCTCCTCGAATCTGCGGATCAGCAGCATGAGGCGATAGGCGGCCAGCTCCTGCCCGGGGCTGAGTGTCGAGCGTGCGCCCGGGCCTCCGCCCGCGGTGTCGCCCAGCCAGAAATTGGCGGCTTGCGGCGAGAGGCTCGGGGTGGTCACGGCGATCGGCTCCTTCGGATTCGCATCCGAGGCTAGCACGAGCGGCAAAGCGCCTGAATGACTTTAGCGGTTGGGGTTGGCCGCCGGCGGAGGTGGCACCGGTTGGCGGCGCTTCATCATGATGAGGTCGTCCTGATGGGCGAGGTTCAGGATCGCGCGCGCCCGCTCGTCCAGCATGTCGGGGTCGAGGCTCTCGGGCCTAAGCAACGACACGTCGCGTTCGAGCCGGTTCTTCACCTCGCGCAAACCCGCAAGCTCACCGGCAAGCACGTCCTTGCGGCGCTCGAGATCGGCGCGCGCCTTCAAGCCATGGTCGCCGGTTTGCAGGTGATAGCCGAAATAACCGGCCGCACCGCAGGCGAGCAGCGGAAAGATGAAAGCCGTGAACCGCATCCTGTCCCGGTATCCCTGACCCGTCAGGCCGGGTTTGACCCGGCCATCCACGTCTTGCGCCCAGCAGGCCAAACTCGTGGCCCGGCACTTCGGCTGGGTATGACGAGGCTGCGCTGAACGGAACTTGAGAGTCTGCTCGCCAGCCGTTAAGCCGCCGTTACCGACTCAGCGCTTCAGCACCGAGCGGCCGGCATAACGGGCCTTGGCGCCCAGCTGCTCCTCGATACGGATCAGCTGGTTATATTTCGCCACGCGGTCCGAGCGGGCGAGCGAGCCGGTCTTGATCTGCCCGCAATTGGTGGCGACCGCGAGATCGGCGATGGTGGCATCCTCGGTCTCGCCCGAGCGATGCGACATCACCGCCGCATAGCCCGCGCCTTGGGCCATGCGCACCGCGTCGAGCGTCTCGGTGAGCGTGCCGATCTGGTTGACCTTGACCAGGATGGCGTTGGCGATGTTCTGGTCGATGCCCTGCTTCAGCCGCGTGACATTGGTGACGAAGAGATCGTCGCCGACGAGCTGCACGCGCTTCCCCAGGGCCTCGGTCAAGGCGCGCCAGCCGTCCCAGTCGTCCTCGCTCATGCCGTCCTCGATGGAGAAGATCGGATAGGCCGAGACCAGCTCGGCGTAATAGGCGGTCATCTGGTCGGAGGTGAGGCTCCGCTTCTCGCCCTTGAGGAAATAGCGCCCCTCGCCGTAGAGCTCGGTCGCCGCCACGTCGAGCGCGAGATAGACGTCCTTGCCGGGCGTGAAGCCGGCGGCCTCGATCGCGGCAACAACGAAATCGAGCGCATCGCGCGTCGAGGCGAGATTGGGGGCGAAGCCGCCTTCGTCGCCGACGGATGTGTTGTGGCCCGCGCCCTTCAGCGCGTGCTTCAGTGCGTGGAACACTTCGGCGCCCATGCGCACCGCTTCGGCGATGCTTGCGGCGCCCACCGGCACGATCATGAACTCCTGGAAGTCGATCGGATTGTCAGCATGCACGCCGCCATTGATGATGTTCATCATCGGCACGGGCAGCAGCGTCGCTTCCGCCCCGCCGATATAGCGATAGAGCGGCTCTCCCCGCGCATCGGCTTCGGCCTTGGCGGCCGCCATCGACACGCCGAGGATGGCGTTGGCGCCGAGGCGCTTCTTGTTCTCGGTGCCGTCGAGATCGCGCAACAGCCGATCGAGCCCGCTCTGGTCGGCGGCGTCGAAGCCGGCAAGCGCGTTGCGGATCTCGCCGTTGACCGCTTCCACTGCCTTCTTCACGCCCTTGCCGCCATAGCGCGTTCCGCCGTCTCTGAGCTCATGCGCCTCATGCACGCCGGTCGAAGCGCCGGAAGGCACGGCGGCGCGGCCATGATGGCCGTCCTTCAGCACCACATCGACCTCGACGGTCGGGTTGCCGCGGCTGTCCAGGATTTCCCGGCCGAGGATTGTGGCGATGGCGGTCATGCGAAGGGCCCTTGGATGTGTCGGGCCCTCTTAAAGGAAGCGTCGGCTCGGCGAAAGCCGTATCTGGCTTATCCGGAAGTGTCTTGAGGCTTGATCGTGCTCGCCATCGGCACGCCCCTGCCCTTGCGGGTGCCGCAACCCGGCATCGGCGTCATGATCACCTCGACGCTCGGGTCGTAGGTGTTCATCGCGCCCGAAGCAGCGTCGACTCCGAGGCCGAGAAGCCCGCCGAAAACGACGTTGCCGGCGGTCATGACTTCGGTATGCGAGCCAAGGGTACCGACACCCGGGCTGTAGCATTGGGCCGTACAAGACACGGCCACGTTGTGCCTGCTCTTTGGCAGGATCACATTGGCCGGCGTTTGCACCGTCCTTGTGCCGATCGCCGGCGATTGCAGTTGGCACATGGCGCCTGGAATGCCGGGCGTATTGACCGACACTTGCTGGTCGGTGCCTTTGACGATGGTCGAGCAACCGGAAAGAACGATTGAAACGACGCCACCCAAGACGGTTATTACGCGCCCCATGAGCCTAGCCCCCCAAAAGCTCGGCTTCCCCTTTAGGTAGCATATTACCAGTATGACAACTAATAGGCGAGTCAAAACAATAAGCGGGATATGGCGTTTGACGCGCTAGGCTGCGTTTCGACTTTGGACCGGGCATGAAGACAAAATCCCCAGAGAATGAAACAGGAGCGCTTGTGTTGTTCTCCGGCGGGCAGGATTCGACCGTCTGCCTCGCCTACGCGCTCGCGCATTACGCCCGGGTCGAGACCATCGGCTTCGACTATGGCCAGCGGCATGGCGTGGAGCTTGAATGCCGCAAGCGCGTGCGCGAGGAGATCGCGCGCCGCTTTCCGGATCGGGCGGCGCGGCTTGGGCCAGACCACGTGATCGATATTGCGAGCTTCGGCGCCATCGGCGAGACGGCGCTGACCTCTAACGCCGAGATCGTGATGCTTGCCTCGGGCTTGCCCTCGACCTTCGTGCCTGGGCGCAACCTCGTCTTCTTCGTCTATGCCGCCGCGCTCGGCTATCGGCGCGGACTGACCACGCTGGTCGGCGGCATGTGCGAGACGGATTTCTCCGGCTATCCCGATTGCCGCGACACGACCTTGCGTGCGCTCGAGCAGGCGATCAGGCTCGGCACGGAGATCCCCTTCACGATCGAGACGCCGTTGATGTGGCGGACCAAGGCGGAGACTTGGACGCTGGCCGCGGAGCTCGGCGGCGATGCGCTGGTCGATCTCATCGTCGAGGAGACGCACACCTGCTATCGCGGCGAGCGGGGCGTGCGTCACGACTGGGGCTATGGCTGCGGCGCCTGCCCCGCCTGCCAGCTCCGCGCGCGCGGCTTCGCCGAATGGCAGGCCTCAAGGACCAAGGCGCAAGCGGCTTCGCGCTGAATGCGCCGTTGCGGCGAACGCCGCCAGCGATTCCCAAACGCTCCACAACACACCGTTCAGATCGCGTTCATGTCGGTTGCGGGAGAGTCGATCCAACAACCAAGTGAATAAGCGAACCAAACTGGGTTCGGGGATGCGTGAAGGAATGGAGTAAGACTATGAGTAAGCAAAACCGGACGGGCCTGATCGTTATGGCCGCAATGCTCGGGATCGTCGTCGCGCCGAGCGCGATGGCGGCGCCGTAGGCGTTCTGCCAGCTTACGCCAAGGCGGTTAACCAGTCCAACAGCATGAATGCCTTGCATCTCGGATGCTTCGGCTTCCGCTGGCACAATTGGTATGACGGGCACTATCAATGGTGCCGGTCGGCGTCCAAGGCGTCGGCGCAGTCCGAAGCCCTGGTCCGCCAGAGGGCCCTGTTTGGCGGTCAGTGCTAGCTAGACCTCGAAGAGATCGACGGTGCATCGCCCGGCCAGAGCCGGGCGAT
>JBAUOI010000484.1:0-2651 GCA_049579665.1 Methyloceanibacter sp. | reverse complement strand
AGCTCGGCGACAGCGAGGAAGGCCGCGACGACCTGGCCGAGATCGAGCAGAAGATCGAGAAAACCAAGCTGTCACGCGAGGCCCGCGAGAAGGCGCTCGGCGAGCTGAAGAAGCTTCGCCAGATGAGCCCGATGTCGGCCGAGGCCACCGTCGTTCGCAACTATCTCGATTGGCTGCTGACGATCCCGTGGGGCGTCAAGGGCAAGATCAAGCGCGACCTCGACGAGGCGCAGAAGATCCTTGATGAGGATCATTACGGGCTTGAGAAGGTCAAGGACCGCATCATCGAATATCTCGCGGTGCAGAACCGCACCAACATGCTGAAGGGCCCGATTCTCTGCCTGGTCGGTCCTCCTGGCGTGGGCAAGACCTCGCTCGGCAAGTCCATGGCGCGCGCCACGGGCCGCGAGTTCGTGCGCATGAGCCTTGGCGGCGTGCGCGATGAGGCCGAGATCAGAGGCCACCGCCGCACCTATATCGGCTCGATGCCGGGCAAGGTGATTCAGTCGATGCGGAAGGCAAAGAAGATCAATCCGCTATTCCTGCTCGACGAGGTCGACAAGATGGGCGCCGATTTCCGTGGCGACCCGGCGTCGGCCCTGCTGGAAGTGCTCGACCCCGAGCAGAACCACACCTTCAACGACCATTATCTTGAGGTCGACTACGATCTGTCCAACGTGATGTTCGTCACCACGGCGAACACGCTGAACATCCCTCCCGCCTTGATGGACCGCATGGAGATCATCCGTATTGCGGGCTACACCGAGGACGAGAAGATGGAGATCGCGCGCCGCCACCTGATCCCCGCCATGGCCAAGGCGCACGGCCTTGAGGCCGAGGAGTGGAGCCTGGAGGACGACGCGCTGAAGGAAGTCATCCGCCGTTACACGCGGGAAGCCGGCGTGCGCAACCTCGAGCGCGAGGTTGCCAAGCTCGCCCGGAAGTCGGTCAAGGAGCTGCTGACCAGCAAGAAGAAGTCGATCAGGATCACGCTCAAGAACCTCGAGGATTACCTTGGGGTGCAGAAGTACCGCTATGGCGAGGCCGAGCTTGAGGATCAGGTCGGCGTGGTCACAGGCCTTGCCTGGACCGAGGTCGGCGGCGAACTGCTGACCGTCGAAGGCGTGATGATGCCTGGCAAGGGCAAGATGACCGTGACCGGCAATCTGCGCGACGTCATGAAAGAGTCGATCCAGGCCGCGAATGCCTATGTGCGCTCGCGCGCCGTCGATTACGGTATCGAGCCGCCTCTGTTCGAGAAGCGGGACATCCACGTGCACGTGCCCGAGGGGGCAACCCCCAAGGACGGCCCGTCGGCCGGCGTCGCCATGGTAACCGCCATCGTCTCGCTGATGACCGGGATTCCGGTGAAGCGCGAGGTCGCCATGACCGGCGAAATCACGCTCAGAGGCCGTGTGCTGCCAATCGGTGGGCTCAAGGAGAAGCTTCTTGCGGCACTCCGGGCCGGCATCAAGACGGTGATCATTCCTGACGAAAATGCCAAGGATCTCACCGAGATACCTGACGAGCTAAAAAACGTCCTGGATATCCGCCCCGTATCGCGCATGGATGAGGTGCTGAAAATCGCCTTCACCCGGCCTCCCCAGCCGATCGTCTGGGAAGAGGAGGCGGTGGAGCAGGCTCAGGTCGTTCCACCGAAGGACGAATCGCTCCCCGGCGTCACGGCGCATTAATTGGCGTAAAGCCGCCATTTTCGCCGTTGAATTGCCTCAATTCAGTGGTCCGGCTCCGTGCACAGAGGTCGGACCATTTTTGTTGATTTTCCGGGTTTTTTGCGCCAGTCATACACGACTTGTTTGTGAATCGGAGCGTACCCAAGGCCTCGAGGGCGCAATGCCCCTCTCGATTGGGGCCCGAGCGAAAGGATGATGACCCGTGAACAAAGCTGAGCTGGTCGCCCACGTGGCGAAAGAATCTGATCTGTCGAAGGATGCGGCCGAGAAGGCCGTGGACGCGACGTTCAAGAACATCGAGAAAGCCCTGAAAGGTGGAGACACCGTGCGGATCGTCGGCTTTGGCAACTTCCAGGTCGCGCACCGCAAGGCTTCCACCGGCCGTAACCCGCGCACGGGCGCCGAGGTTCAGATCCCGGCCTCCCGCGTGCCGAAATTCCGGGCTGGCAAGGCGTTGAAAGAGGCCTGCAACAGCTAGGCCCTTTAGCCAAACGAATTTCTGGAGGCGGAGCCTTGCTATGGTAGGGCTTCGCCTTTTTGTTTGCATCGTTTCCTATGGCGATCCGGGGTAGCGTGCGCTATCGCCGCGCGTCGGGCGGTTAGCTCAGTTGGTAGAGCGCCACGTTTACACCGTGGATGTCGGCAGTTCGAGCCTGTCACCGCCCACCACGCTTCGCGGCAACCTCGCTTGGCCTCGCCTTGACTTGCCGAATCCGAGGCCGTACATGCTGAACATCGCCTCCGGCCGTGGACTACGGCCCGGTAGGGGGTGTAGCTCAGTTGGTTAGAGCGCCGGCCTGTCACGCCGGAGGCCGCGGGTTCAAGTCCCGTCACTCGCGCCATTGCGCCTGGAATTGGTACCTCGGCCGAGCGGTTGAGGCTGCGGCGTCAAGTCGCCTAAACCGTCACAAAGCAACAAGTTTTAGTCCTTTTCCCAACCGGTTACCGGTCCTATAG
>JBAUOI010000483.1:0-1647 GCA_049579665.1 Methyloceanibacter sp. | reverse complement strand
ATCATGAGCACGGCCATCTGCATGAGCGTGCATGAGGCGGCGCATTCGCACGATCAGTTGCACGCGTCCGGACCACGACCACGGCCAGGATGCGCATGGCCCACACGATCATGAGCACTAGACGCTGAGGCGGCACGCCCGTTCGCCGAAGACGGCCGCTCGGGATCGAAAAATTGATCGCGTTCGAAATTGAGGGGGTTCTTCTGGTGCGGGCAGCGATGGACATAGGCGTGGAGGCTCTCGCCCCAGCGCATGATCAGATCTGCCAGGGGACGGCGTCACCGTTCTCATGGGGCCGCAATAAGGCAAAAGACCTGCAGTGCTGATTGGCGATAAAATCGGCGCGGCAAACGGCGTAGATGGCGTCGCTCATCGCAATTGGCGTCCCGGGCCAGGAGCGACAGCAATGGCGGAAACCCTACAATGGCGCGACAAATCGACCCTCCTGCCCGGTCCGCGTTGCGGGAAGCGTGTTCCGCCGCGCCCATCGCGGAACACATCGCAATAATCTTGCCAACCCAGGAGCGGTCTAGGCGTGGGCGCGGCGGGAATTTACGAGACAGAGCCGACTACCGGCGGGTCATCGGCATCATCGGTAATTGGCGACGATCGGCGCGGTACGGCAGAGGATCTCGACGTTATAAGCGGCTTGAGCCTCGCCAAACGGCTTGCCGATGGGGACGCCCTTGATTTTTAGCGACGGCGTCGAGAACAGCGGATAGCGCTGGCAGTCGATGTTGTTGGCGACGCATTGGTCGTTATAGGCCATCACGGTGCGCACGGCCTTGCGCATGTCGATGTAACCGAAATTGTAATCGGTGGCGGGGACGTCTCCCGCGACGTAGCGGTCGTGGTTCAGACCGAAATTATGGCCGAGCTCGTGGATGAAGCTGTAATTGTTGATGGCGCAGCCGCGCTCGCTCACCGAATAGGCCCAGTCCTTGGTGTCGGGACTGATCTGATCGAGCGGCGGCATCCAGCCGATGCCGCAAGGATTGGCCTCCTTGTAGCCCACCAGGAGATGCACCAAGTCGGCTTGGTATTGATCGCGCAGCGTGGGGATCCGGGCTCGTTGCCTGAGAGCCGATCGAGATCGATCTCCATTCCGGCAACTTGCCTACCGTCAATCTCCGTCTCGTCCGCCTCGACATAGCTGACCGGCCGCGCTTCGGCGAGCTCGGCCTTGATCGAGACATTACCGCCCGTCTTGCCCAAGGCGTCATTCAGCTGCTTGATGGCCAGCTTGATCTCGGCCCGGATATTGCTGGTCTGCGCCTTAGCCGCCGGCGTGTAGAGCACCAGGACGCGGATGGGTCCGAGCTGTTTCGCGGGCGGCGCATCGCAGCGAGGCGCGTCGCGCAGGCTGCGGTCGCTCTTGCGCTGCGCGCCATTCGCCAGAGACGGAAGCGGAATATCGCCTTCATTCGGATAAGCACCCGGTTTCAGCTCGACGACCGCGTGCGCCCCGCCTTCCATCGGCACGATCCGGTAACGCCCGGACTCGAGCTGAATGTCGCCGTCGATGTTGCCGCCGCCGGTCACGACGAGATCGCAGCGCTCGACCGGCGAGTCGCTGCCTTCGATGGTACCCTCCAGAAGGTCGGACCCCGCCGCTTGCGCAGCGAAGATGCAGGTCACGTTCTGACC
>JBAUOI010000482.1:0-7039 GCA_049579665.1 Methyloceanibacter sp. | reverse complement strand
CTATCACATCATTCGCGGCGTGCTCGACACCCAAGGCGTAAGCAATCGCCGGCAGCGGCGCTCCAAATACGGAGCCAAACGACCCAAGTAATTGGGTGGTTTTGCGCATAGGAAAACGGACCAGACGATATGTCGAGGCGGCACAGAGCAGATAAGCGCGAAGTGATCCCCGATCCCAAGTTCGGGGACATCGTGCTTACCAAGTTCATGAATTCCATCATGAAGGAAGGCAAGAAGTCGGCCGCGGAGCGGATCGTCTATGGCGCGCTCGACCAGATGGAAAAGAAGGCCAAGTCGAATCCGATCGAGCTGTTCCACGAGGCGCTTCGGAATGTCATGCCGGCGCTGGAAGTGAGGTCGCGGCGCGTCGGTGGCGCCACCTACCAGGTTCCGGTCGAGGTGCGCACCGATCGCAGGCAGGCGCTGGCCATCCGCTGGATCATTGCCGCCGCGCGTGACCGTAACGAAAACACCATGGTCGAGCGCCTGTCAGGCGAATTGCTCGACGCCGCCAATAACCGCGGGACTGCGGTGAAGAAGCGCGAAGATACGCACCGCATGGCGGACGCGAACCGCGCCTTCTCGCATTACCGCTGGTAACGCATTCAAGGATACTGAGATGCCGCGAGCTACACCCCTCGAGGACTACCGCAATATCGGGATCATGGCGCATATCGACGCCGGCAAGACCACGACCACCGAGCGCGTCCTCTATTACACCGGCAAGAGCCACAAGATCGGCGAAGTGCATGACGGCGCCGCCACCATGGATTGGATGGAGCAGGAGCAGGAGCGCGGCATCACCATCACGTCGGCCGCGACCACGGCTTTCTGGAAGGACAAACGCATCAACATCATCGACACACCGGGCCACGTCGATTTCACCATCGAGGTCGAGCGGTCCCTGCGCGTGCTCGACGGCGCCGTAGCGCTGCTCGACGCCAACCAGGGCGTCGAGCCGCAGACCGAGACGGTATGGCGCCAAGCCGACAAATATGGCGTGCCGCGCATGATCTTCGTCAACAAGATGGACAAGATCGGCGCCGATTTCTTCCTCTCCGTGCAGATGGTCAAGGATCGCCTCGGCGCCAAGCCGCTGGTGCTCCAGCTGCCGCTCGGCGCCGAGTCGAGCTTCAAGGGGATCATCGATCTCGTCCGCATGAAGGCCGTGGTCTGGGACGACGAGGCCTTGGGTGCGAGCTTCCACGACGAGGACATTCCCGCCGATCTCGCCGAGCAGGCCAAGCAATATCACGAGCAGCTGGTTGAGCTCGCCTCCGAGGTCGACGAGGCCGCGACCGAAGCCTATCTCGAGGGCAAGGTGCCGACCGAGGCCGAGCTCAAAGCGCTGATCCGCAAAGGCACCATTAACAGCCTGTTCGTGCCGATCCTGTGCGGTTCGGCCTTCAAGAACAAGGGCGTACAGCCGATGCTGGACGCGGTGGTGGATTATCTTCCGTCGCCAGTAGACGTGCCCCCGGTCAAGGGCATCGACGTCAAAACCGGCGAGGAGGCGACGCGCGATCCCAAGGACGACGCGCCGCTGTCAATGCTCGCCTTCAAGATCATGAACGACCCCTTTGTCGGCTCGCTCACCTTCTGCCGCATCTATTCGGGCAAGGTCGAGTCGGGCACGACGCTCACCAACACGGTGAAGGACAAGAAGGAGCGCATCGGCCGCATGCTGCTGATGCACGCCAACCACCGCGAGGACATCAAGGAGGCCTATACCGGCGACATCGTCGCGCTGGCCGGCCTCAAGGACGTGACCACCGGTGATACGCTGTCCGATCCGACCAAGCCCGTAATTCTCGAGCGCATGGAGTTTCCCGATCCCGTCATCGAGGTGGCGGTCGAGCCCAAGACCAAGGGCGACCAGGAGAAGCTCGGCGTTGCGCTGCATCGGCTCGCGCAGGAAGATCCGTCGTTCCGCGTCTCGGTCGACCACGAGTCGGGCCAGACCATCATCAAGGGCATGGGCGAATTGCATCTCGATATCATCGTCGATCGCATGCGCCGCGAGTTCAAGGTCGAGGCCAATGTCGGCGCGCCGCAAGTGGCGTTCCGCGAGACCGTCTCCAAGCGCGCCGATCTCGACTACACCCACAAGAAGCAGACCGGCGGCTCAGGCCAGTTCGCCCGCGTCAAGATGACGATCGAGCCGAACGAGGCCGGCAAAGGCTTCGAGTTCGAGAACAAGGTGGTCGGTGGCAACGTGCCGAAGGAATACATCCCCGGCGTGGCCAAGGGCGTGCAGAGCGTGGTCGAATCCGGCGTGCTCGCGGGCTTACCCATGCTCGATGTCAAGGTGACGCTCACCGACGGCGCCTATCACGACGTCGATTCGAGCGTGATGGCGTTCGAGATCGCATCCCGTGCCGCCTTCCGCGAAGGCGCGCTGAAAGCGGGACCGAAGCTGCTCGAACCGATCATGAAGGTCGAGGTGGTGACGCCGGAGGATTACGTGGGCGGCATCATCGGCGATCTTACCAGCCGCAGAGGCCAGGTGCGCGGCCAGGAGTCGCGCGGCAACGCCTCGATCATCAGCGCCATGGTGCCGCTCGCCAATATGTTCGGCTACGTGAATAACCTGCGCTCGATGAGCCAGGGCCGCGCGCAGTTCACCATGCAGTTCGATCACTATGCCCAGGCGCCTCAGGGCGTCGCCGAGGAGGTGAAGGCGAAGTTCGCCTAACCGCAAGGCCGCAAAGCCTGGCGAGAACGGTTTTGCTTTTGTGTTGAAGGATGGAGAGCCAACATGGCTAAGGAAAAATTCCAGCGGACGAAGCCGCATTGCAATATCGGAACGATCGGTCATGTCGATCACGGCAAGACGACGCTGACGGCCGCGATCACCAAGGTGTTGGCCGAGAAGGGCGGTGCCAAGTTCACCGCCTATGACGAGATCGACAAGGCGCCAGAGGAGAAGGCGCGCGGCATCACCATTTCCACGGCGCACGTGGAGTATGAGACCGACAAGCGGCACTACGCCCATGTCGACTGCCCGGGTCATGCCGACTACGTGAAGAACATGATCACCGGCGCGGCGCAGATGGACGGCGCCATCCTGGTGGTCTCGGCGGCGGACGGCCCGATGCCCCAGACCCGCGAGCACATTCTGCTAGCCCGCCAGGTCGGCGTGCCGGCGCTCGTCGTCTACCTCAATAAGGTCGACATGGTCGACGACCCGGAGCTGCTCGACCTGGTCGAGCTCGAGGTGCGCGAACTGCTCTCCAAATACGAGTTCCCCGGCGACGAGATTCCGATTGTCAAGGGCTCGGGCCTCGCGGCGCTCGAAGGCCGCGACGACGAGATCGGCAAGAATTCGATCAAGGCGCTGATGGACGCGGTCGACAGCTATATCCCGCAGCCGGACCGTCCCAAGGACAAGCCGTTCTTGATGCCAATCGAAGACGTGTTCTCGATCTCAGGCCGTGGCACCGTGGTCACGGGCCGTATCGAGCGCGGCATCATCAAGGTCGGCGAAGAGGTCGAGATCGTCGGTATCAAGCCGACCAGCAAGACCGTCGTCACCGGCGTCGAGATGTTCCGCAAGCTGCTCGACCAGGGCGAGGCGGGCGACAATGTCGGCTGCCTGTTGCGTGGCGTGGATCGCGAGGGCGTGGAGCGCGGCCAGGTGCTGGCCAAGCCCGGCTCGATCACGCCGCACACCAAGTTCAAGGCCGAGGCCTATATCCTCACCAAGGAGGAGGGCGGGCGTCACACCCCATTCTTCGGCAACTACCGTCCGCAGTTCTACTTCCGCACCACCGACGTGACCGGCGTGGTGCATCTGCCGGAAGGAACCGAGATGGTGATGCCGGGCGACAACATCGCCATGACGGTCGAGCTGATCGTGCCGATCGCCATGGAGGAGAAACTCCGTTTCGCCATTCGCGAAGGCGGCCGCACCGTCGGCGCCGGCGTGGTGGCGTCGATTATCGAGTAACGAAGACACGGAGCGCGCTGCCGCAAGCGGCGCGCTCCTCACTTTGAGGCCATCGAGATGCAAAGTCAGAACATAAGAATCAGGCTCAAAGCCTTCGACCATCGCATCCTCGATGCGTCGACCAAGGAGATCGTCAACACGGCGAAGCGCACGGGCGCCGAGGTGCGCGGGCCGATCCCGCTGCCGACGCGCATCGAGAAGTTCACCGTGAACCGGTCGCCGCATATCGACAAGAAGAGCCGCGAGCAGTTCGAGATGCGCACGCATAAGCGTCTGCTCGATATCGTCGATCCCACGCCGCAGACCGTCGATGCGCTGATGAAGCTCGATCTGGCGGCGGGCGTCGACGTTGAGATCAAGCTGTAAGCGCCGCGCGAGAGACGAGGCAAGGAATTGAATTCAATGCGATCAGGTGTCATCGCGCAAAAGGTCGGCATGACCAGGATCTTCACCGATGCCGGGGAACACATCCCGGTGACGGTGCTGAAGCTCGACCATTGTCAGGTGGTCGGTCACCGTACCTCGGAGAAGAACGGCTATACCGCGCTACAACTCGGCGCCGGCCGGCCCAAGGTGAAGCGGCTTTCCCGCGCCGCGCGCGGGCATTTCGCCGTGGCCAATGTCGAGCCGAAGCGGAAGCTCGTCGAGTTCCGCGTTAGCCCCGACAATCTGATCGAGGTGGGCGCCGAGATCACCGCCGACCATTTCGTCGAGGGGCAGTTCGTCGATGTGTCGGGCACCTCGATCGGCAAGGGCTTCGCCGGCGCCATGAAGCGTCACAACTTCGGTGGTTTGCGCGCGAGCCACGGCGTGTCGGTGAGCCATCGCAGTCACGGTTCGACCGGCCAGCGCCAGGACCCCGGCAAGGTGTTCAAGGGCAAGAAGATGGCCGGGCATATGGGCGATGTCAGCGTCACCACGCAGAATTTGCGCGTGGTGCGGACCGATCCCGAGCGCGGGCTGATCATGATCCGCGGCGCCGTGCCGGGCGCCAAGGGCGGCTGGGTGGTGTTGCGCGATGCGGTGAAGCGGTCGCTGCCCGAGGCCGCGCCGAAGCCAGGCGCCTTCCGCAAGGTCGCCGGCGATGCGCCGAAGCAAGATAAGAAAGCCCAGCCCGAGCAGGCGACCGCCGAGGCCGAGGCGCAAGAGGGTGGGAGCCAGGAATAATGAAGGCCGACATTACCACGCTCGACGCCAAGAAGGCGGGCACGGTCGACCTCCCGGACGACGTGTTCGGGCTCGAGCCGCGCGCCGACATCTTACAGCGCATGGTGCGCTATCAGCTCGCCAAGCGGCGTAGCGGCACGGCGCATGTCAAGGATCGCTCGGAGATCAATGCCACGACCGCCAAGATGTACCGGCAGAAGGGCACCGGCCGCGCGCGTCACGGCAGCAAGAAGGCGCCGCTCTTCAGAGGCGGCGGCAAGGCGTTCGGGCCGAAGCCGCGCAGCTTCGCCATCGATCTGCCGAAGAAGGTGAGGGCGCTTGCGCTCAAGCACGCTCTTTCGTCCAAGGCCAAGTCGGAGACGCTGGTCGTGATCGACAAGTGCGAGATCAAGGACGCCAAGACCAAGGAGCTGAAATCGCGCTTCGCCAAGCTTGGCTTCGGCTCGGTGTTGATCATCGACGGCGCACAGGTGCAGGAGGCGTTCGCCAAGGCCGCGCGCAACCTGCCCGACGTCGACGTGCTCCCCGTCGCCGGCATCAATGTCTATGACATCCTGCGGCACGAGAAGCTGGTGCTGACCAAGGCCGCGGTCGAGGCGCTGGGGGCCCGGTTCAAATGAGCGCTCTCAACGCCTATGACGTGATCCTGTCGCCGGTCATCACCGAGAAATCGAGTGCGGCCTCAGAGTTCAATCAAGTCGTGTTCAAGGTCCGTCGCGACGCGACCAAGCCCGAGATCAAGGCCGCCATCGAGCAGCTGTTCAAGGTCAAGGTGCTGTCGGTCAACACGCTGACCCGCAAAGGCAAGACCAAGGCCTTTCGCGGCATCAGAGGCAAGCAGCAAGATGTCAAGAAAGCGATCGTCCGGCTCGCCGAAGGCGACAAGATCGACGTGACGACGAGGATCTGACGAGATGGCGCTCAAGACGTTCAAACCCACCACGCCTTCACAGCGGCAGCTCGTGCTCGTCGATCGCAGCCATTTGTACAAGGGCAAGCCGGTCAAGGCGCTGACCGAGGGCCTCACCAAGAACGGCGGCCGCAACAATCTCGGCCGTGTGACGATGTGGCATCGTGGCGGCGGGCATAAGCGCGCCTACCGCAAGGTGGACTTCAAGCGCGGCAAGCTTGGCATGCCGGCAACCGTCGAGCGGCTCGAATACGATCCGAACCGCACCGCCTTCATCGCGCTGATCAAATATGAGGACGGCGAGCTGTCCTACATCCTGGCGCCGCAGCGGCTGGCGGCCGGCGACACCGTGGTCTCCGACACCAAGGCCGACGTGAAGCCCGGCAACGCCATGCCGCTCGCCAACATGCCGATCGGCACCATCATCCACAATGTGGAGATGAAGCAGGGCAAAGGCGGCCAGATCGCCCGCGCCGCCGGCACCTATGTGCAGCTGGTTGGCCGCGATGCCGGCTATGCGATCCTCAGGCTCAATTCCGGCGAGACGCGCATGGTGCCCGCCGAGTGCATGGCCACCGTTGGCGCCGTCTCCAATCCGGACAATTCCAACGTCTCGATCGGCAAGGCCGGCCGCGTGCGCTGGAAGGGGCGTAAGCCCGTGGTGCGCGGCGTGGCGATGAACCCGATCGATCACCCGCATGGCGGTGGCGAGGGTCGCACCTCGGGCGGCCGTCATCCCGTGACGCCCTGGGGCAAGTCGACCAAGGGCAAGAAGACGCGTTCGAACAAGGCGAGCGACAAGTTCATCCTGCGCAGCCGCCATCAGAAGAAGAAGGGGTAGTTCACAGTGTCACGCTCGATCTGGAAAGGCCCGTTCGTCGACGGATATCTGCTGAAGAAGGCGGAGAAGGCGCGTGGAAGCGGCTCGAACGCCGTGATCAAGATCTGGTCGCGCCGCTCGACCATCCTGCCGCAATTCGTCGGCATCACGTTCGGGGTGCATAACGGCCAAA
>JBAUOI010000481.1:0-2464 GCA_049579665.1 Methyloceanibacter sp. | reverse complement strand
TTGCTGTTGGTCGTTCACCCAGAAATACGTGCTGTCCGTGCGGCGGATGCGATATTCGATCGAGCGCTCATCGCTCTCGAACATCTTGTCCACCCAAGCGTTGATGCGGGGGACATCGTCGGGGTGAACGCGGTCGCGCCAGAGATACGGGTTTTCGAGATATTCTCGCGGGGGGCAGCCGAACAGTCGGTGAATGCTCTCGCTCACGAAAGTCGGCTCGAAATCGCCGCTCGCCACCCGGCAATAAATCACCGCGGGAGAGGCGTTGAGCAGTCGCGATAAATGAGCATGCGCGGATTCCTGCACTTCCGCGATGCGCTTGAGTTCCCGCTTCTCCTGCTCGCGGGCGGCATCGTGCAGCGCAAGCTCGATGATCTCCGATACGCTTTGGATGCCGGCGTCACCGGGATTGGTCTCCAGGATACGCAGCACGGCAGCGGCGGCGATCTCCGCCTGTTTCCGGCCATTCGCCATTACACCGACCCCCTGAACGCCAATTTCGGCTGTCTGTTCTGGATATTAGACCGGCATCGACACCGGGCATAGGGTGCTGGGAACCCCGGAACACTCCGAAAAACCCTTTAAAAGCCGAGACTTTCTGCGCATCGGTTCTTGGTTTAAAACCGCAACTTGGCCTTGCCTGCAACGGTCTGGCTCGCTTCTCCTTAGCGGGTTTTGATCCGCGGCCCTTCGGAAGCGGGCAGGGCGATGGACGACATTGGGAGGAGTTAAGCCATGAAGCCGTTCGACGTGCTGACGGCAGGTATGCTCACTGCCGCCGTTGCGTTGGCAAGCGATGCCGTTCTGGCGGAGCCGCCAAGGAAGCCGAACATCGTCGTGATCATGACCGACGACGTCGGCTGGGGCGATCTCGGATCATATGGCGGTGGCGCCATGCGCGGCGCGGCAACCCCCAATCTCGACCGCCTGGCGGCCGAGGGCATGCGCTTCGTCAATTATTACGGTCAAGCGAGCTGCACCGCGGGCCGCGCCTCGTTCATCACCGGGCGCATTCCGATCAGGACGTCGCTCTCAGCCGTGCTCGCCCCGGGCGATCCGAACGGCCTCACCAAAGAGACGCCGACCATCGCGCAATATCTGAAGCAGGCGGGCTATAGCACTGTGCAGTTCGGCAAGTGGCATGTCGGCGACCGGGCGGAGAATTTTCCGACCGCGAACGGCTTTGATGAGATGTACGACATGCTGCCTTACTACGCAGGCGTCTACGCCTATGACGACCTCGAGCTGCACCCGAACTTCCCCAAGAACGACAAGGACTTCATGAAGGTCTGGTCGCAGGTCGATCTCTCGCAATGGGACGGCAAGGCCGGAGAAGCTCCAATTGCGGTGAAGAAGGACTTCACTTACGCCGATCTCGCGACCGGCGATGACAACATGCGGGCGAGAGCCATCGACTGGCTCAAGGTCCATGCCAAGGATGACAATCCGTTCTTCATGTATCTTTGCTTGCTCAAAGTGCACAACCCAAACAACCCATCGCCGCGATGGAAAGGCAAGTCACCGGGCGGCGGTAATTATCTCGATGCGCTGATGGAGCTCGACGACAATTCCGGCCAAGTGGTGCAGGCCATCCGCGATCTCGGCATTGCCGAGAACACGCTCGTGGTGTGGACCACCGACAACGGCGCCTGGATCGATGCCTGGCCAGACGCCGGTTACACGCCGTTCCGCGGCATGAAGGGCTCATCGTTCGAAGGCGGTTTCCGCGTGCCGGCGATCGCCTGGTGGCCGGGCCACATCAAGGGCGGCCAGGTCAACATGGACATGTGGTCCCACATGGACTGGTGGCCGACCTTCGGCAAGCTCGCCGGGCTCGAGCCGCCGCCGCATGATTGGAAGGACAACGAAGGCAAGCCGATCATCTTCGACGGCATCGACCTGAGCGATTCCCTGCTCGGTACCGGTCCGGGCAAGCGCGACTATTTCATTTATTTCAATGACCAGACTTTCGGCGGCTTGCGCGTCAAGAACTACAAGACGCTCTATACCGCCAAGGATACCTGGCTCGGGCAAGACCAATCCCTGAAGATCCCCGCGGTCTACGATCTGTGGTGGGACCCGGGCGAGCAATACGACATCGTGTTCAACGGCGCCGCCCCCACGCGTGGCGACTTCAAGACCTCACCCGGCCGCTATTCGGGCCAGGACAATGGCTGGATCGGTCTCTACGTCACGCCGGTCCAGACCCAGTTCTGGGAAGAACTCAAGACCCACCCGAATATCCCCTACAAGCCGTTCGGCGCGGGTGCCTATGAGATGATTCCGCCCGCATACCGCTAGCCGGCGACGCCAAGCGAAGACCGCGCCGGGAGGTTATTTTGCCGTCAGGCGGTGCGGCGGCCGAGCCCGCGCGCCGATCCGTCCTGGTGCGGCGCCTACGCCACGCCCCCGAATATTGTGACAGTGTTGCCTTGACGCTCTATCGGGGGCGCCCGGTTAGGCA
>JBAUOI010000480.1:0-1908 GCA_049579665.1 Methyloceanibacter sp. | reverse complement strand
ATAAAGAGGCATTCCCGAGCGACAATCGTTGCACCAGCCCTGTACCTGATGCGAATTCGCCTCCGACGTGACGCGCGACTTCCAGCCGGTTGATGTCCGTTATGGGTCTTTAGCGGACATCAGCGAGCGGACCCGAAATGTCCGCTTTACCCCTCAAAGCGGACATGGTCAGCATCGGCGTGGATGTCCGCTTCGTGCCATTAGCGGACCTAGCTGACAGGCATCGCCTTAGGAAACTTCCAACTGCCGTAGAGGATCTCGGGTCGCGACGGGACGCTCTAAGACTCGTGCTGGCTGCAGGATTGCCCCGATGGCTCAGCCCGCGCCTAACTATTTCATCGTGATCGCTAACCCGCTCAAGTCGGCGTTCGCCATCAGCCCGACCTGCCGGCCCGAGAGCTCCAGAATGGCGCCATTCTGGACTCTCCCTCGTTTCAGTTCCTTTTCATGGACCGAGGCCATTCGCTGCGGCAAGCGAAAGCGTCGCGAGGAGTAACACACGTATCATCATGCCCTCCGACCTGCCTGCCATACAATCTGAGCGAGGCCACTCAAGAACGATATTGGGGCTCAAGTGAGACATGCCGTGAGCAGAATTTCGGGCCGAAATATCCGCTTCTATCTTGAGGACCTTGCTGTTGGGCAGCGGTTTACAACTGGCTCACACGAACTAGACGAGGCGCAGATTAAAGCGTTCGCCGCGGAGTTTGATCCGCAGCCTTTTCATCTCGATGCGGAGATCGCGAAGACCACCTTATTCGATGGGCTGGTCGCGAGCGGCTGGCACACAGCCGCCATCACGATGCGCCTCCTCGTGACGAGTGGCATTCCTCTCGCGTGGGGCATGATTGGAGCGGAATGCAGCCTCAGATGGCCTAATCCTGCGCGGCCAGGCGACATACTCACCGTTCATGGCGAAGTGACCGAGGTGAAACCATCGCGATCACGACCGGATCGCGGCACGATCAGCATTAGCGCCGAAACCCGCAATCATCGCGATGACGTTTTGCAGGTTTTGACAGCGACCCTCCTCGTGCCCCGTCGATCTGAGCCGAGCGTCTAGCCAGCCCGGCACACAGCGCTTCTCCGCATGCCGGCAGCCGGCATGCAAATCAAGTAGGCATGCTAGGTCCTTAAAAGCCGTGTCAGTCGGCCCGGGCAACCAAACCAGCGACCACCGGGGACACGACAGTTGAATCGTGCGGTTGCGCCTCGTCTACTGTGACACCCGCGAGCGCTGGTAATTGCAACACGGTCGCGCGCTGACCTTTGCACAACTGTGTCAGCAGGACGGTTTTTCCGTCGGGAAACTCAAGGGCATCATGATGGACGTTTGACTGGCCTTTGTTGACGTGTCGAAACTTTGCCACCCTGTGCCCGAGCCTCCAGGAGAGGAGCATCCCAGTCTCGCATCGGATCTCCTTCTCGAAGGCCAGCTCGGTGCCCGGAAGCAAACAAACCGCCATATTACGATCGTCGACAGAGGCAAAACCTCGCGTGCTCGTATGGGGGAAGCTCGTCGATATCAGCTTGTCGCCGACCCTCGCAGGCCGCGACGCGACGAGATCTAGGCTGTAATCACACATCGAAGGTACTCCAATCACTGCGAACGTACCCCCGTCTCCTAGTATTATAGCCAGTCAAAGCGGCAATCTCTTGTCCGTCTCGCCGCACCAGATGAAAGCCATCTTGAAGCGACTTGAGAGCCGATAGCGGCTTTGCCTCTCCGAATGTCCGCTAAGGGTCAAAAGCTGACTTGATGGCGACAAGCTCGAAGGTCCGCATAGTGCCAAAAGCCGACATTGAGCAAGCTGCGGCTTTCTGCATCGCAACGCCATGCGAGAACGCCTCAGGTTTTTGGTCGCCCAGCTCTCGCCGTAACCCTTGTTTGCGCGCCAAGTGGTGCAC
>JBAUOI010000479.1:0-1627 GCA_049579665.1 Methyloceanibacter sp. | reverse complement strand
GGTTAGCGCTGCTCGCCCTGGACAAACCGGCAAGGATCCGCGCATTTGGAAAGCACGTTTGGCGGCAACCCTCGCGGATCACCTTGCTTTAGGCCATGATGTTGTGCAGGCGGGCGCGACGAGCCGCTCCCGCAGGGAACGGGCCCATGTTATTTTTGCTTTTCAAGAACTTCATGTGGGCAGCCTGGTGGCCCTATTACACGATGTTATTGGCCATGGAGAAGGCCGCCGCCCAAGCGGCAGCCTGTCGGCCGAAACCACCACCGCAGGCGCCGCAAGCCCGGCCCGAGCCGCCGTCGCGGCCGGCACCACAATTGCGCCCGGAGCCGCAGAGCCGTGACAGAGGGGTGGTGCGCGATGAGGAGAATAGCATGGCTGCCAACGACTTCATGAAGGCCGAGATTCCGCAAGCGCTGCGCGAGCTGATGAAGCTGAGCATCGAACAGGCCAGGCGGGCGTTCGAGACCTTCGTCGCGACCAGCGAGAAGGCCTGGAAGTCACTCGAGACCAGTCCGCCGAACGGGCGCGCCAGCCTCTATGCGCTCAACGCCAAGATCGTCGAGGTCACCCGGCTCAACGCCGAGGCGAATTTCGCGCTTGCCGCGAAGCTCGCCGAGGCGAAGGACGTCGCTCAAGCGATCGAGCTGCAAAGCCAGCACGTCAAGACGCAGATGGACAGCTTCGTGCACCAATTGGAGGAGATGCGCGACCTTGCCGCGCAGATCATCCAGGAGGCGAATCCGGCGACGCGCAGCGATGCCGGCGGCGTCCGCGCGGCCTCGGGCAATCTCCATAGCAGCGGCTTTTCGTCTTCGTCCTATGCTCCGTCGTCGAGCTTCACGCCGGGCGGAGAAACCGGCCGCACCTATTAGCGCGAGCTAGAACGTCCAGCCGGGATCGTGGCTGATGGCGTGGAAGGCCTTGTGGATGGCGCCGCCCCAGCCTTCGCGAATGGCCTGGAGGTAGGGATGGTCGTCCTCTAGCCTGGTCGCGAAGTCCTTCTTCAGCGAATTGCGGCGATAGATCAAAAGATCGATCGGCGGCCCGACCGAGACGTTTGAGCGCATGGTCGAGTCGAAGGAGATCAGCGCGCATTTGGCGGCGTCGCTCAAGCTCGTGTCGCGCTGAATGATGCGGTCGAGGATCGGCTTGCCGTATTTGACCTCGCCGATCTGGAAATAGGTCGTGTCGCCCATCGCCTCGATGAAATTGCCCGCGTCGTAGACCAGAAACAGTCTGAGCTGGCCGCCCTTCAGCTGGCCAGCCAGAATAAAGGAGCCGGTGAAGTCGACCTCGCGCTGCTGGAGATAGCCGCCGTCGATCTTGTGAATCTCGCGCAACGCGCTGCCGACCACGCGCGCCGCGCCGAACATCGAGGTGACCGCGTAGAGATCCCGCTCGGGATCCTCGGTATTGAGCCACTCGCTCAACAGGCTGATCACCCCTTGCGTAAGCGACAGATTGCCGGCGGTGAGCAGCGCGAAGAAACGCTCGCCCGGCTTCTCGAAGGTGAACATCTTGCGGAAGGTTGAGACGCGGTCGATGCCCGCATTGGTGCGAGAGTCCGAGGCGAGCACCACGCCCTCATCGAGCAGGATGCCAACGCAATAAGTCACGTGTCCTCCAC
>JBAUOI010000478.1:0-2750 GCA_049579665.1 Methyloceanibacter sp. | reverse complement strand
AAGCTGGACAGGCCCCATTCCTGACCTTATGGCTGACGCGAAACCTTGGCCCTGTCCCTTCCCCCGGGAGAGGGCTAACGGCGCTTAAACCAAGGCCGAATCGGCTAGGGTCTAACAGCGCCGCTTCCGCTCGACTCTAAGGTCTCCCATCAACCTGCCATGACCTCCGCCAAGACCAAGGGTGCGAAACAGCCTAGCCCCAAGCCGCAAGCTGCGAGCCGCGGCGATGACACGCGCGGCGGCGGCGTGGGCCATATCCATCTCGCCAGCGCGAGCACGAACGACATCCGCTCGGCCTTTCTCGATTTCTTCGCCAAGAACGACCACGCGGTCGTGCCGTCGGCGCCGCTCGTGCCTCGTCATGATCCGACGCTGATGTTCACCAATGCCGGCATGGTGCCGTTCAAGAACGTGTTCACCGGCGCCGAGAAGCCGAAAACCTTGCGCGCGGTGTCGGCGCAGAAATGCGTGCGGGCCGGGGGCAAGCATAACGATCTCGACAATGTCGGCTACACCGCGCGCCACCACACCTTCTTCGAGATGCTCGGCAATTTCTCCTTTGGCGATTATTTCAAGGAGCGCGCGATCCTGCTCGCCTGGGAACTGCTCACCAAGGACTTCGCGCTCGACAAGAGCCGGCTGATCATCACCGTGTTCGCCGACGACGAGGAGGCGGCCGCGCTGTGGCGCAAGATCGCGGGGCTGCCCGACGAGAAGATCATCCGCATCTCGGGCTCCGACAATTATTGGTCGATGGGCGATACCGGCCCGTGCGGCCCGTGCTCCGAGATCTTCTACGACCATGGGCCGTCGATCGCCGGCGGGCCGCCCGGCAGCCCCGACGCCGACGGCGACCGCTTCGTCGAGATCTGGAATCTCGTGTTCATGCAGTACGAGCAGCTTCCCGGCGGCGAGCGCGTCAACCTGCCGAAGCCCTCGATCGATACCGGCATGGGTCTCGAGCGCATCGCCGCGGTGCTGCAAGGCACGCACGACAATTACGCCATCGATCTGTTCCGCGCGCTGATCGCGGCTTCCGTCGATCTGACCGGTGTGCCTGCGACCGGCGAGCATGCGGCAAGCCACCGCATCATCGCCGACCATCTGCGCGCCTCGTCCTTCCTCGTCGCCGACGGCGTGCTGCCGTCGAACGAGGGCAGGGGCTACGTGCTTCGCCGCATCATGCGCCGCGCCATGCGGCATGCGCATATTCTCGGCGCCAAGGAGCCGCTGCTCTATCGCCTGGTGCCGGCGCTGATCGGCCAGATGGGCCGCGCCTATCACGAGCTCGAGCGGGGCCAGAGCCTGATCGAGGAAACGCTGAAGCTCGAGGAGACCCGCTTCCGCGAGACGCTCGAGCGCGGGCTTCGCCTGCTCGACGACGCGACCAAGGGTCTGAAGCGCGGCGACACGCTGCCGGGCGAGGTCGCCTTCAAGCTCTACGACACGTACGGCTTTCCCTACGACCTCACCGAGGACGCTCTGAAAGCCCGCGGGCTCGGCATCGACGCGCAAGGCTTTGCCGCTTCCATGGAGCGCCAGCGCGCCGAAGCGCGCAAATCCTGGGCAGGCTCCGGCGAGGCCGTGACCGACGCGCTCTGGTTCGAGCTGAAAGAGGAGCTCGGCGCCACCACCGAGTTCCTCGGTTACGAAACCGAAGCGGCGTCCGGCGAGATCGTGGCGCTGATCAAGGACGGCGCGCGCGTGAAAGAGCTGAGGCAAGGCGAGCGCGGCATCGTCATCGTCAACCAGACGCCGTTCTATGCCGAGTCCGGCGGCCAGGTCGGCGACCGCGGCATGATCTCCGGCGCGAGGGCCACGCGCTTTGCCGTCGTCGACACGCAGAAGAAGCTGCACGGCCTGTTTCTGCATGAGGGCGTGGTCGAAGCGGGCGCGCTGAAAGTCGGCGAGGAGGTCGCGCTCGACGTCGATCGCGCTCGCCGCACGCCGACCCGCGCTCATCATTCGGCGACGCATCTCTTGCACGAGGCGCTGCGCCACGTGCTGGGCGCGCATGTGGCGCAGAAGGGCTCTCTGGTAGAGCCCGGGCGGCTTCGGTTCGATTTCTCGCATCAGAAGCCGATGACGCATCAAGAGATCCGCGCCGTCGAGGACCTGGTCAACGCCATGATCCTGCAAAACGCCCCCGTCGAGACGCATCTGATGACGCCCGACGAGGCCATCGCCAAAGGCGCGCTCGCGTTGTTCGGCGAGAAATATGGCGATGAGGTGCGCGTCGTGTCGATGGGCGTTGACACCAACAGCGAGCGGGCGGGCCACGCATATTCGATCGAGCTCTGCGGCGGCACGCATGTAAGGCGCACCGGCGATCTCGGCCTGCTCAAGATCGTCAGCGAGAGCGCGGTCGCCTCCGGCGTCCGCCGCATCGAGGCGCTGACGGGCGATGCCGCGCGGACCTATCTCGCGGCGCAAGACGAGCGCGTGCGCGAGGCGGCCGAGCTGCTGAAAGTCTCTCCCGACGAGATGATCGAGCGGCTCGCCACCGTGATCGATGAGCGGCGCAAGCTCGAGCGCCAATTGGCCGACGCGAAGCGCGAGCTCGCGCTTGGCGGCGGCGCTGGTGGGGGCGCGGCCGATAATCTCATCCGCGAGTTGAATGGTGTCAAACTGCTCGCCCGGGTCGTCCACGACGTCGCGCCGAAGGATCTACGCGGCCTGATCGACGACGCCAAGAAGCAGTTGGGCTCGGGCATCGCGGCCATTGTCGGCGTCAGCGAGGAGGGCAAGGC
>JBAUOI010000477.1:0-1635 GCA_049579665.1 Methyloceanibacter sp. | reverse complement strand
GCGCAACGCCGATTGTGTTCGAGGCGAGCAATCGCTGGGGCGGACGGATGTTCACCATGTACGACTTCTATCAAGGGATGTTCGTCGAGCTGGGCGGCGAGCTGGTCGACACCTCCCACGAAGACATACATAACCTCGCCAAAGAGGTCGGCGTCGAGATGCAGGACCTGACCGTCGACGGCGGCGAGGACCTCTATTTCATTAAAGGACAATGGCATACGCCGAAGGACATGTTCGATCCGACGACGCAGACCGGCGCGTTCCTACCGATCGCCAAGCAAATCGCCGAGGACCAAGAGAAGCTCACCGATAAGAATGACGAGTGGACCAAACACGCGCGCAAACTCGATAAGATCAGCATCAAGGCCTATCTCGATCAATTCCGCGGCAAGGCGGAAGACTGGGCGGTCGATCTGATTGATGTCGCCTACAACATCGAATTCGGACTCTTGACCGAGGACCAATCCAGCCTGGCGATGGTGGACTTCATCGGCACCGACATGGAGAAGCCGTTCGAGATGTTCGGCGAGAGCGACGAGAAGTGGCGCATCAAGGGCGGTTCGTCGGTGCTGATCAACGCGCTGGTCGACAAGCTCAAGGACAAGATCGAGATGAAGCAGGGATGGTCGCTGAACGCACTCGACCATAAAGGCGGCCAGATCGTCATGGAGTTCGATGCCCCCGGCGGCCCGCAGAAGCAGAGTTTCGAAGCGGTGATCCTCACGTTGCCCTTCACAAAGCTGCGGCAGTGCAAGGGACTTGAGAGCTTGAGGCTCAGCCCGGAGAAGCTGAAAACCATTCGCGAGCTTGGCTACGGCATGAGTGCCAAGGTGATGTTCGGAACCAAGTCGCGGGTGTGGCGTGAGCCAGATTCCGGCCTGCCGGACAAATCGAACGGCAGCTTCTATGCGGATATGCGGTTCCAAACCTTGTGGGAGACAAGCCGCAACCAGCCGAACCAGGGCGGGGGAATCCTTACCAACTTCCTTGGTGTGATCCCAGGCATCGCCGACGTGAGGTCAGCGGTCGACGGGTTCCGCGACGATCTCCCGAAGATGTCACAAAAGATGGCTGACAGCCTCGATCCGAATGCGGTGACCGCTTGGTTCTGGGCGACCTATCCCTACACGCTCGGCAGCTATGCAAGCTGCAAGGTCGGCCAGTACACGACCATGCTGGAGGAGGCCGCAGAGCCTGCGCTTGGCGGGCGGCTACAATTTGCCGGCGAGCATACCAGCGGTGACTTCCTCGGCTACATGAATGGCGGAGCGCAGAGCGGCAACCGTGCCTCCGCCGCGCTCATCGAGCTTATGGCGCTGCAAAAGAAATGAGTGTGCAGGTGCGCTCAACGTCGGGAGGGCGTGACAGAAGCTGACCGATGCGCTCCTACGGGCTTGCCGTCGCGGTCCTGTGATCGTCCGGTCCCTGCTTTGCTATGGCGCTCAACAGCATCCTCGAATAACATTCCTCTTGGTTTGCCCAGGGGTTAGGTCGTTACTTCGAACCCACATTCCACGCCCTTGTCGTCGTCACGTGTCGTCCCGAGGAGCAATCGTATGAGACCCGCAATCAGTACCTCAGTCGCTGTCGTTGCCTTGCTTGCCGCTGGTGGCATCGCGCTCGCCGAAACGCCGA
>JBAUOI010000476.1:0-4663 GCA_049579665.1 Methyloceanibacter sp. | reverse complement strand
GCTTCAAGAGCACGTCGGTGAGCGCCTTGATCTCGTCGCGCGTATAGGCGGCGCCGGTCGGGTTCGACGGCGAATTGAAGATGAACCATTTGGTCTTGGGCGTGATGGCGCGCGCCAAGGCTTGCGGCGTCAGCTTGAACCCCTCCTCGACCTTGGTCTCGACGATCACCGGCTCGGCGCCTGCCAACAGCACGATGTCGGGATAGCTCACCCAATACGGTGACGGGATGATCACCTCGTCGCCAGGGTCGAGCGTGGCCAGCAGCGCGTTGTAGAGCACCTGCTTACCGCCGCTGCCGACGGTGATCTCGGACGGCTTGTAGGTCAGCCCGTTCTCGCGCTGGAACTTCTCGACAACAGCCCGTTTCAACTCGGGGATGCCGTCGACGGCGGTATATTTCGTCTCGCCGCGCTTGATCGCCTCGATCGCCGCCTGCTTGATATTGTCGGGCGTGTCGAAATCGGGCTCGCCGGCGCCAAGGCCGATGACATCGAAGCCGGCGGCTTTTAACTCGCGCGCCTTGCTGGTGATGGCCATGGTCGGCGAAGGCTTGACCCGTTCGAGCGTGCGGGCGACCAGTCCCATATCGATCTCCTGGAAAATGTTGCAGTGCAGCGGCGGAAGCGGGCGCACCCTAAGCAAGCCCGCGATTGCCCGCAAGCCTCATGGCGCAAAAAGCCACAGGCGCGGTCATAGGCCCGCGCCTGCCGCATCGTAGGCATTCCGCAGAGCTGAGAGACGTCAGGCGGCCTCGCGATTGAGGCTGCCCTCGGCCAGCTCAGTGAGGGTCCGGTCGGCATTATATTCCTGCTCAAGGGTCTGCTCGAGCAGGCCTGCCGCGTCGTTCATACCGAGCTGCTTCGCCCAGGCGATCATCGTGCCGTAGCGAGCGATCTCGTAGTGCTCGACGGCTTGGGCGTCGGCGATCATACCGGCATCGAGGACGTCGGGATCCTTGGCCTCCTTCATGTCCTCCTCGCCCTCTTCGAGGATGCCCTTGATGGCGGGGCAGCTCTTGGCCGTGGGCTTGAGGTCGCAAAGGGCGAACACCTGCTCTAGGCGCTCGACCTGGCCTCGCGTCTCCTCGAGATGGTGCTCGAAAGCTTGGCGCAGTTCATCAGAGTCGGCCTTCTTGGCCATCTTCGGCAGCGCCTTCAGGATCTGCTTCTCGGCGTAGTAGATGTCCTTGAGCAGGTTGACGAAAAGATCCTCCAAAGACTTCGTGGCAGGCATGGTTGTCGGCTCCTTGCAAACGGTTGGATAGGAGGAGGCGTTCGGCGCCGCTGCCTCTTCGCGCGGACGCCGTTCCTGCCTGGGCTAACTTTCCGCAGTGCCTTCGGTTCTAGTCCGTCGCCTGCGAACGCGCGTGCCGCGCAATCGCAATTAGGCCACAGTTGTGACGCGGAAGCGCGTGAGCGAGCCACAATCCGGCTAAAGCCCCGCCCAATTGGCATGGTTGATTTTGCTTCGTGCCGACAGACGAGGCTTAAGTCGATGCCCATGCGACGCCAAGCTCCGCGCTCGATCGAGCCTCTGGCAACTTTGCTTTTCCTTTCGCTGATCCTGATCTTTTCCTTGGCCCTGCCGAGCTTGTTGGTGAAGGCCGAGCCGGTCACTTCCGATGCGGATGGCCGAGTCGCGCCCGATGGGATGAATGCCGGCGCGCTGCTGTTGCCGACCGGCGATGGCGGCTTCGTCGAGGCGCCGAGACTCGGCACCGACGTGGTCATGACGGTCAACGGCACCATCGCCCGCGTCACCGTCACCCAGCGCTTCGAGAACACTTCAGACCGGTGGCTGGAAGGCATCTATGTCTTCCCCCTGCCCGAGCAGTCGGCCGTCGATGCGCTCCGCATGGAGATCGGCTCGCGCGTGATCGAGGGCGAGATCAAGGGCCGCGACGACGCCAAGAAAGCTTACGAGGCGGCCAAGGACGCGGGACAGAAGGCGAGCCTGGTCGAGCAGGAGCGGCCGAACATCTTCACCAACTCGGTGGCCAATATCGGCCCGCACGAGGCGATCGTCGTGCGCATCGAATATCAGGAGACGGTGAAGCAAGATGCCGGCGTTTACTCGCTGCGCTTCCCGCTCGTCGTCGCCCCCCGTTACAACCCGAAGGGCAGCGAGATCACCCCGGTCGATTACGGCGGCAAGCCTTTGTCGAGCGATCCGGTGCCAGACCGCGATCGTATCACTCCGCCGGTGCTCGATCCCGCCAAGGCGCCCAAGATCAATCCCGTGTCGATCGAGGGGACGCTCGATGCGGGCTTCGCGCTCGGCGACATCACGAGCTCATATCATCAGATTGCGCTCAAGCGGACGGGTGACAACACAGCGACGCTTGCCCTCGCGGAAGGCAGCGTCCCTGCCGACAAGGATTTCGAGCTGGTGTGGAAGCCGAAGGCGGCGGCCGCGCCGCAGACCTCGCTGTTCTATGAAAACGTCGGGGGTCAGAATTACCTGCTCGCCATGGTGACGCCGCCCACGCTCGATGCGGCGCCGAAGCTCTTGCCGCGCGAGCTGATCTTCGTCATCGACAATTCGGGATCGATGGCCGGCACATCCATCGTCCAGGCGAAGCAGAGCCTGCTGTTCGCGCTCGGCCGCCTCCGGCCCGGCGACAAATTCAACGTGGTGCGATTCGACGACACGCTGGAGACACTGTTCGATACCGCCGTCGACGCAAGCTCCGACAATCTCGCCATCGCCAAGCACTTCGTATCGCGGCTCGATGCAGAAGGCGGCACCGAGATGCTCCCCGCGCTGGAAGCTGCGTTGAAGGACAGAACGCCGGAAGATACGAGCAGGCTCCGCCAGGTGGTGTTCCTCACCGACGGCTCGGTCGGCAACGAAGCGCAATTGTTCGAGGAGATCGCCACGCATCGCGGCCGTTCGCGGTTGTTCACTGTGGGCATCGGCTCGGCGCCCAACTCCTATTTCATGACCCGCGCGGCTGAGCTGGGCCGCGGCACCTTCACCCAGATCGGCTCCGATGCGCAGCTGCTCGAGCGCATGAGCGCGCTGTTCGCCAAGCTGGAAAAGCCGGTGATGATGGGGCTCAAGGCGGAATGGCCGGCCGGAACGAGTGTCGAAGCCTGGCCCGATCCCTTGCCCGATCTTTACGCTGGCGAGCCGGTGGTGCTCTCGGCAAAACTTGCCTCGCGCCAGGGCGAGCTTCACCTCGCCGGCACATTCGACGGCAAGCCATGGACGGCGACGCTCAAGCTCGAAGATGCCGTGCAAGGCGCGGGCATCGCCAAGCTCTGGGCGCGCAACAAAATCGCCTCTCTGGAAGCGAAGGGCTTTACCGGCTCCGATCCTGGCGCGTTCGACAAGGAGATCGAAGGGGTCGCACTTGAGCATCATCTGGTCTCGAGCCAAACCAGCCTGATCGCCGTCGACAAGACCAAGTCGCGGCCTGACGGGCAAAGCGTGTCAAGCGTCGATATGCCCGTGAATCTGCCCGACGGTTGGGTGTACGACAAGGTGTTTGGGCCCACGGGCAACACACAACACACGATGAAAGCCGGCGCACGCCCGCTCGCCTATAATCGCTCGGGCGGCGGCGGCTTCCTCAATGCATTGCCGAGTGCGATTCCCCAATTTGCCTATGACGGCGGTACCGGCGCGGTACAGAAATCGGCGCCGCAGACTGTCGACGCCGCGCCGCCTGTCGCCGATCCTATGCAGACTCCGGATATTTCCATTGTTCCGACCGAAGCCCCGCCCGACGCGGATACCTCTTCGCCGCAGGCGACGCAGCCGTCTCAACCTGATAGCTTGGCCGTTCCACGAGTCGCTTCAACCGAACCGTTGAGACAGGCCATGCTGTTCCTTCTCTTACTGACGTTTCTCAGCGCCGCGACGTTCATCGCGTGGCGCTACAGCCGCCGCGATATTGCCTCCCCGCGGCGTATCGGGAGGAGGATCTGATGCCGCCACGGGGGTCGGCGCGGTTCCTCCTCCTTTTCCTCCGCTCGCGCCGCGGGCTCGGGTGGATGATGGGAGCTGTGACTTGCGCCCTGATCGTCGCTGTCCTGCTCCAGGCCGGCGGCGAATTTCCGCTTCTGACCCGGACCGGGCTCGCGCAACTGCTGCGCCAAAGCGCTTGGCAGCACGCTCTGGCCGGATTACCGGAAGCCCCGCCTTTGCCCTGGGCCAGCACCGCGTCAGCACCGGCGCATGTGCCGCTGCTTGGCTTGAGCGCGTCGGCGATCGAGGAGACGAGCCCCGGCTCGGCGACGGTCAACCCGGTCGCTGGCGTGGCCGAGGATCCGCATCTGCCGCGCACCAAGCTCAGCGAGATTGGCGTCGGCGACCACATCACCGTCACCACGTCTGACGGCGCCTCGCGCGACTATCGCGTCACCGGGCGCAGAGTGGTCGATCCGCATTTGGCTGAGCAGCCGGGGCCGTCAGATGTGGATGCAACGCTGATCACCTGCTTGCCGCTCGATCCGCTGCTGGCCAGCTCGCTCAGTCTCGTCATCCAAGCGACCAAGGTCGATCCCCCGGCGGAGACCAAACTGGATCCCGAGCAGAAGCTCTAATCGCTTGCTTTCGCTTTACTGATTGCGGCGCTTCTTCTTCGGCGGCTTCGGTGCCGGCGTCGGCGTGGGCGTGGCTTCGGCCGCTGCCGGCGGGGGTGACGTCGATCCGGTC
>JBAUOI010000475.1:0-1564 GCA_049579665.1 Methyloceanibacter sp. | reverse complement strand
AAGGACAAGCTCGTCTCCTCCGAGGTGCGCCCGGTGGTGGAGAGCGTCATGGCCGATGCGCTCTCCGGCTGGTTCGAGGAGAACCCCGGCGAGGCGCGCAATATCGTGCAAAAGATCGTCGAGGCGGCAGCGGCGCGTGAAGCGGCGCGCAAGGCGCGCGAGCTGACGCGACGCAAGGGCGCGCTCGACATGGCCTCGCTGCCGGGCAAGCTCGCCGACTGCCAGGAGCGCGATCCCGCCAAATCCGAACTGTTCCTGGTCGAGGGCGATTCGGCCGGCGGCAGCGCCAAGCAGGCGCGCGACCGCGCCTTCCAGGCCGTGCTCCCGTTGCGCGGCAAGATCCTCAATGTGGAGCGGGCGCGCTTCGACAAGATGCTCTCGTCGCAGGAGATCGGCACGCTGATCACCGCGCTCGGCACCGGCATCGGCCATGACGAGTTCGACCTCGGCAAGCTGCGCTATCACAAGGTCATCATCATGACCGACGCCGATGTCGACGGCTCGCATATCCGCACGCTGCTGCTCACCTTCTTCTATCGCCAGATGCAGTCCTTGATCGAAGCCGGGCATCTCTTCATCGCCCAGCCGCCCCTCTACAAGGTGAAGCGCGGTCAGTCGGAGCGCTACCTCAAGGACGAGAAGGCGCTGGAGGACTATCTCATCGCCGAGGGGCTGGAGGATGCTCTCCTCGTCACCGGCGACAATGCCAGCCGTGCCGGCGGGGATTTGCGCGACATCGTGGAGACCGCGCGCAAGATCGGCGCGATCCTCAAAGGCCTGCACAGCCGTTATCCGCGTTTCATCGTCGAGCAGGCGGCCATCGCCGGCGCCCTCAATCCCAAGGTCCTGAAGGAAGGGAAGCACGCCCAGGCCGCGGCGACCTATATCGCCAAGCGCCTCGATGCGCTGTCGGAAGAGACAGAGCGGGGATGGCACGGCGAGGCATTGCCCGAAGGCGGCTTGCGCTTCTGGCGGGAATTGCGCGGCGTGATGGAATCACATCTGATCGACGGACCGTTCATCGCTTCGGCCGACGCGCTCAAGCTCGACGGCTTCGCGCCCCATCTCCAGGAGGTCTATGAGAGGACGGCCACGCTCAAGCGCAAGGACACGAGTCTGGTCGTGCACAGCCCGAGCGAACTGCTCGAGGCGGTGATGACCGCCGGCCGCAAGGGGCTCACGCTCCAGCGCTACAAGGGCCTCGGCGAGATGAACCCGGGGCAGTTATGGGACACGACGCTCGACACCGACACCCGGACCATCCTCCAGGTCAAGATCAAGGAAGGCGAGGACGCCGCCGACATCTTCTCGCGGCTAATGGGCGACGAGGTCGAGCCCCGGCGCGAGTTCATCCAGACCAACGCGCTCTACGTCGCCAATCTGGATGTGTGACGACTGGGCGCAGTCCCCGTCCTTGGTGCCTCAATCCTTTAACATTGTGTCAATCCGGAACGCCTAGCCTTGTCCGCATGAGGTTCGCCTGAGCCCCGCGGGGGCTAAATGCGCGCCTCGCCTTCGCTTGTCAGGAAGGATGGGGGACCATGCAAGGCGCGCGGCGTAGCGC
>JBAUOI010000474.1:0-2451 GCA_049579665.1 Methyloceanibacter sp. | reverse complement strand
CGGGGGAGCCCGAGGCCGTGCACCGCGGCTTGTTGGAGCAACTCAGCGAGGGCGCCGAGGCGAGTGGCGGCGTGACGCGGCGCGGTTCTGCCCTAAAGATTGGCGACAGCATTCGTGTGACGGCGGGGCCCTTCGCTGAACTCTTGGGGACCCTCGAGCGTCTAGACGACCACCAACGGGTGCGAGTCCTACTGGATATCTTAGGTGGCAAGATCCCCGTGCTGCTGTCAGGCGCAGTCGTCGTGCCAACAGAAATCACTTAAATCTGCCTATTGTTTGGTCCCGGCGCACCCCGCCGCAATTGGGTTCGTTTTGTAACTAGCGCACCCCAGCCCGAGACCCCTACCCCTCCCGGAAGGCCCGTGTAGCTTGGTCTCGAAGCGGCTTTAAAAGATAAGAGATCATGCTACGGGGCTCGGTCTGCACGAAGACCTCGACCGGCATGCCAGGAACAAACTTCAGTCCCTTCAGCTTTTCAAGCTCCCCTGCATTAATGGCGACGCGAACGACATAGTACCTCCGGCCGCTATGCTGATCTTCGGTGATGTCTGGCGCGACCCGCGTGAGGTGCCCATTCAGTTCCGGCGTCACTCTGCTGTTGAAGGAGGTGAAACGAAGCTGCGCCAGCTGATCCAGATGGAGCTGGGCGATATCGGTTGGACTAACCTTAGCTTCGACGGTGAGAAGGTCGTCGTCGGGGACGATCAGCATAATCGCCTCGCCGGGCGCAACCGTCCCGCCGATGGTGTGAACTGCGAGTTCGTGTACGGTGCCAGTCTGGGGGGAGCGGATATCGACGCGCCTCAGCAAATCCTCCGCGGCAATTTTTCTTTCGGCGAGCTCCGCCAATTTCGCGCGCACCTCCGCTAACTCTTGCGCTCCCTGGCTCCTCATGTCCTGGTCAATTTGGATAATCTGCTGCTGTACCTCGGCAATTTTGCCTTTGGCCTCGGCAACCGCCGCCACCAGCTGACCCTTCTCTCCACCGAGCCTGGCCGCCTCCCGCTCAAGCGCAGTTAGTTTGCTGATTGGTACGAGTTGTTTTTCAAAAAGCTGGCGAATCCCACCCAGCTCCTTGATGACGAGTTCGATCTCCGCATCTTTTGCGGTAATCTGCGTGTTGAGCCCACCGATCTGCTCACTCAGCTGCGCAGATCGTTCGTGGAGCTGTTGCTTCTGTCCATTGCGAGCGTCGCGTCGCAGCTCGAAATGCTTCTGCTCTCCCTCGAGCACCTTCTCGACTGCTGCATCAGATCGCTCCGCCAAGAGTTGGTCCGGAAGCCTAATTTCGTTTGCTCCAGTTCGCTCGGCATCCAGTCGCGCCTCGCGTGCCAGGAGTTCATTTATCGCGTTGACCAGCACGGCGAGGTTTGCCCGCGTTTGAGTTTCATCGAGTTTAACCAGGATCTCCCCAGCCTCGACGTGATCACCTTCCTTCACGCGAAGCTCACCGATTACACCTCCTGCGGGGTGTTGGACCTTCTTCACATTTGAATCGACCACGAGCGTGCCACTGGCAATCACCGCCCCAGAAAGCTGTGCCATCGTTCCCCAGAGTGCAAAGCCGCCGCCGATCAGGACAAGAGCACACAGACCGAACAGCACGTGGCGCGCAATAGACTGGCCTACGTCAAATCGCTGAAGCATATTTTGGAACTCGCCATCACGCAGCCGCCACCGATCTAAGAACCGCACGCAAAACTTCATCTTTGGGGCCAAAGCGCATCTTCTGGCCTTCCGCTAGGACAAGAACTTGGTCGATTGCCGCTAAAGCGCTGGGCCGATGGGCGATTACGATAGCTATCCCCCCTCGCCTCCGCACGCCAAGGATGGCGTTGGTCAACGCCCGTTCGCCTTCTTCGTCTAAATTGGAATTAGGCTCATCAAGTACCACCAGGAACGGATCACCATAGAGCGCCCGCGCCAGCCCCACCCGCTGCCGCTGTCCCGCTGAAAGCGACGAACCGAGTTCACCGATCTGAGTCTTGTAGCCTTGCGGCAGCGACAAGATGAGCTCGTGAGCTCCGGCCGCTTGAGCCGCGGCGATCAGCTTTTCGTCGTTGCCGTCTACGTCAAAGCGGCAGATGTTTTCCGCGACCGTGCCGGAAAACAGCTCGATGGTTTGCGGCAAATAGCCGATGTGACGGCCGAGTCGATCGGGCGACCATTGCTCGAGTGATGCGCCATCGAGACGGACCTCGCCGCGTGGCGGCTGCCAGACGCTAACCAGCAGCCGAGCTAGCGAGGATTTGCCAGAAGCGCTGGGGCCGATCACCCCCAGCCCGTCGCCGGCTTCGAGCGAAAAGCTGACATTACTCAACACCGCACGTCGCTCTCCCGGTGGCACAGCGGACACGCTTTCCGCCGTCAACTGGTGACGCGGCCAGGGAAGCGCGACGGTTTCCTGCTCAGGAGGCACGGTGTCGAAGAGCTTGCAGAGGCGTGTCCAGC
>JBAUOI010000473.1:0-2910 GCA_049579665.1 Methyloceanibacter sp. | reverse complement strand
GGCCCGTCGTCGGGGTTCGGCATGGTGAAGCCGGGCGGCAGGTTGGAATCGAGCAGACCAGCGCCTTTCAGCTCGTTCAAGCCGGGCAAGTCCTGGATGGAGTCGAAGCCGAAATGTTCGAGGAATTCCGCGGTCGTGCCATAGGTCACCGGGCGGCCGGGCGCGCGGCGGCGGCCACGCAATTTGATCCAGCCCGTCTCCAGCAGCACGTCGATGGTCCCCTTCGACGTGCTCACGCCCCTGATCTCCTCGATCTCGGCGCGGGTGACCGGCTGGTGATAGGCGATGATGGCGAGCGTCTCCAGCGCCGCGCGCGACAGGCGGCGCTGCTCGACCGCCTGCTTCTCGAGCAGGAAGGACAAATCGTCGGCGGTGCGGAACGCCCATTTGCCGGCGACGCGCACCAAGTTGACGCCGCGCGCGGCATAGGAGCCTTGCAGCTCCTCCAACAGGGCGCGCACATCCTCGCCCTCGACGAAATGGCGCGCGATGGCCGCCTCGGCCAGCGGCTCGGCGGCGGCGAACAGCAGCGCCTCGACGATGCGCAGTTTCTCGCGCCGGTCGGTCGATTGCAGCGCGATCACATTGGAGGGGAGCGGCAAAGGCAGGCGCGGTCTCTCGCGCTCCGTCTCGTCTTCCGGCATATCTTCCGGCATTGCCTCTACCCTACTCAATTGCTTCGCTGTCATCCCTCAAGCCCCGTTGTTGTTGTTGACTAGTGGATCATGGTCATGCGGCGCGCTCGCGGCGACGGACAAAAAGCGGCGCGAAGGATTTTGCCTGGCGGATTTCCAGCGTCCCCTCGCGCGTCATCTCCAAGGTCGCGGTAAAGCTCGAAGCGAGCGCCGTCTTGCGCAGCTCTGGCTCGACCAGGAACTCGGCGATCAGTCGATCGAGCGGCGCCCAATCGACATTCATGCCGAGCAGCCGCTCGAGCTCCTCGCGCGCCTCGTTCAGCGACCACACCGTGCGCGGCTTGACCTGCATGCTGAGCACCGCCGTGCGCTGGCGCTGCTGCGAATAGGCCTTGAGCAGATCGTAGACATTGGCGTCGTAGACGCTCTGCCGGCTGATGCGGATCGGCTCGGGGTCGCCGCGGCCGAACACGTCGCGGCCGAGGCGCTTGCGCGTCATCAGCTGGGCCGAGACCTCGCGCATGGCATGCAGGCGCTTCAGCCTGAAGGCCAGCAGCGCGGCAAGCTCGGCGCCGGTGGGCTCGCCTTCTTCCGAGGGCTCGGCCGGCAGCAGGAGCTTCGATTTGAGGAACGCGAGCCACGCCGCCATGACCAGATAATCGGCGGCGATCTCCAGCCTGAGCCGGCGCGCCTCGGAAATGAAATCGAGATATTGCTGGGCGAGCGCCAGAACCGAGATCTTGGCGAGATCGACCTTTTGCGTGCGGGCGAGCGCGAGCAGCAAATCGAGCGGTCCCTCGAAGCCCTCGACATCGACCACGAGCTGCTCGCCCGCGTCCGCCTCGAGCAGCGCGCCGCCCTCCTCCCAATCGGAGAGCTCATCCCGGCCTTGCGGCTCCTGTTCGGCCATCGGCGTCTCGGTTTGGTTCATGCCTGCACCGTCGGGTCGGCTCCCAAAGCAGCAACTTGAGTGCCGGCGGCTTCCGTGACAAGGGCTATTGCCTCAGCAACATCAAAGTGTTGCGGGGCGCGCAGGAAGCTTCTGGCGCGAGTGAAGCGTTCGGCGGCAAGCCCCTCGAGCGGTGGTACGGCGCTCGCGACATCCGTCATCTCGGCAAGGTTGCCGCCGCAATGCAGCGCCACGTCGCAGCCCGCCTCGATCACGCCACGGGCGCGCTCGGCAAACGGGCCGCCAAGGGCCTTCATGCCCAGATCGTCGCTCATCACCAAGCCGGTCAATCCGATCCGATTTCGAATCACTTCCCTCATTATAACGGGCGAGATGCTTGCCGGTCGCCGGTCGTCGTAGATGGGCAAGAGCACATGGGCGGTCATGGCCAGCGGGGCATCGCGGAGCGCCCGGAAAGGACGGAAATCGATCGCGTCCAGATCGGCCTCGGCGACGTCGATGCGGGGCAGCGAGAGATGGCTGTCGGCCTTGGCTCGCCCGTGGCCGGGCACGTGCTTGATCACCGGCAGGACGCCACCTGCGAGGCAGCCGTCCATCACGGCGCGGCCCAGCGCGATCACCACCTCGGGATCGGTCGAGAAGGCGCGGTCGCCGATGATCTCATGCGCGCCCTTCTCCGGCACGTCGAGCACAGGCGTGCAGTCGACAGTGATATCCAGCGCGTGCAGCTCTTGCGCGATCAGCCGGGCCCCCGCGAAGGCGGCCTCTTTCCCCAATTCGGGGTCGATCTCGTAAAGGCGTCCATAGCAGCGCACCGGCGGCATGGCGCGCCAATATGGCGGCCGCAGTCGTTGCACGCGGCCGCCTTCTTGGTCGATCAGCACGAGCACCTCGTCGCTCTCGACCGCATCCTTGAAGATGGCAATCAGCGCCTTGATCTGCTCAGGCGTCTGACAATTGCGCGCGAATAGAATGAGCCCACAAGGCCGCGCGGCGGCAAAGAAACGCCGCTCCGCGTCGCTGAGTGAGAGGCCCGCACATCCCGAGATGAAGGCTTTGAAGTCCACGACGCGGGTTAACGTGCGCCGCGGCTCATGGTCAAGGCCGGAAAGCGCAAGCCCTCTATTGCGCCATCACCAGGCAATCAGGCAGGCCTTGCGACTTCAGCTGACCGCAGAGCTTGGTGGCGGCAGTCTTGTCGGCGATCGGCCCGATGCGCAGCCGGTACCAGGTCCCCTTGGTGCCGAGATCGGCCTTCTGCACCATCGGCCGATAATTGGCGAGCAGCGTCGGATATTTCTGCTGCATATCGGCGAAACTCGCGAGCGCGTCGGTCTGGTTCTTCTTCGAGCCGACCTGCACGAC
>JBAUOI010000472.1:0-3752 GCA_049579665.1 Methyloceanibacter sp. | reverse complement strand
CCTTCAAGCGCGATTTGAGCAAAGACTTCGAGGATCTCACCCCGAGCGAGCAGATCGCCATCAGAGCCGCGGCCAAGGCCGCCTACAAGGCGAAGAAGCTCGGCACACTCAATGTCTGCGCCGATCCCGGCAACATGCCGCTCTCCAACATCAAGCAGGAGGGCTTCCAGAATAAGCTGGCCACGCTGCTCGGCGAAGCGATGGGCGCGCGCGTGACCTATTCATGGCGCCCCTTCATCGAGCGCGGCCTCACGCGGCAGACCTTCGACGAGGGCATGTGCGACGTGATGTTCGACATGCCGGCGAATTATGGGCGGCTGCTCACTACCTTCCCGGTCTATCGCTCGACCTATGTGCTTGCCTACCGCAACGACAAGGGTCTTGAGCTGACCGGGCTCGACGATCCGAAGCTTAAGGATCTGAAGATCGGCGTGTTCCAGACCTCGGGCATCCGCGAGGCGCTCGCCAAGCGCGGCATCGTCGATAATGTCTCGTTGGCGACGCAGACCCATGACGCCGACCTGATCATCGAGCATCAGCCCTGGTGGACGGTGCAGAAGGCCTTGAACGGCGAGCTCGACGTCGCCGCCGTGTGGGGTCCCTTCGCCGGCTGGCTCAAGACGATGAAGCACGAGCCGCTCACCATTCTGCCGGTGAACCTCCAGGATGACCGCGTGCCGCTCGAGTTCGATCTCGCCATCGGCGTGCGCAAGACCGACGCCTTTCTGAAATACATGCTCGAGTTCGCGCTCGAGGATCACGCCGAAGAGGTCACGCAGATCATGAAGGATTACGGCGTCCCGCTCGTGCAGTGCAGCAAGTGCATCGTGCCGGGCGACCTGCCGTCGCATGGCAGCTACACCGCCGTGGCGCAGACCGATTTCAAGGCGCGTCCCGATCTCGCTTCACCCGATCAGGTGGTCACCAAGGAGAGGCTCGAAAACTGGCTCGCCGAGGGTGCCGATATCACCCAGGAGCTGAGCAACGCGGTGATCGCCGACGATTTCGATCGCGTGAAATTCCTGGTCTCCAAGGGCGCCGACGTGAACAAGGCCGACAATCAGGGCTGGACTCCGCTGCAAAGCGCCGCGCGGACCCGTCACGATAAGATGATCAAGCTGCTCATCGATCTCGGCGCCGACGTCAATGCGGGCGATCCGACGCCACTGGTTGCCGCGGTGATGCGCGATCATGTGCCCTCCGTCAAAGTGCTGATCGAGCATGGCGCCGATATGGAGAAGCCCGGCCAGGAAAACTTCAAGCCGTTGCCACTGGCCATTGCCGAGGACAAATATGAGTCGGCCAAGGCTCTGATGGACGCCGGTGCCGATGTAAACAGCGTATCCGGCGATGACGCGCTGACGCCGCTGATGATCACGGCGGGCCAGACCTCACCGGCCGAAGGCGCGATGTTTGTGCCCGGCAGCACGCGTCCGACCGACATCGCGCAAGGCCTGCACGCCCGCGGCGCCAACGTGAATGCGCAGTCGAAGAACGGCGTGACGCCGCTGATGATCGCCGCCACCCACAACAACCCGCCGATGATCGGCATCCTGATCGATGCCGGGGCCGACGTGACGCTCAAGAACAAGTTCGGCCAGACGGCTGCGGATGTGGCTGAGTTGAACGGCAATTTGGAGTCGCAACAGGCCATCATGGTGCTCAGCACGGCCAAGGCGGCGGCAAGCACGCCGGCGCCAGACGCCGAGAAGAGCACCAGTCAATGAAGGTGAATCGTTTGCGTGGATTTCTTCCAATCGTGGGGGGCACGGCGTTAGCCGTGGCCCTTTGCATGTCCGCTCTCGTCTTCGCCGCCGATCTCGGCGAGGAGGATGTGAACAAGGCCGTCGCCGCCACCATCGCTGAACGGTCCAAGGACGGGACCTTCGTCTTTCACGACCCCAAGCTCGATGCCGACCTCAATCTGGTCTACGAGCAGATCAAGATCGTGCGCGGCATGGAAGGCTATGGCTGGTTCGCCAACACCATCTTTCACGACAAGGACAACGACAAGAAGAAATACGCCATCGACTTCTGGTACAAGCCCGAGGGCGACAAGCTCACCTTGATGGACATCAGAGTGCAGAAAGGGCCGAAGCAAGAAGGCGACAGCTGGATCATGGTGACGCGCATGCCGGTCGCCTGGTGGTGGCTTCCCGTGCAGGAGCATCCTGGCGACATGGAGGTGACGCGCGCCTGGCAGGTGATGAGCGCGATCCACGGTTACATCGCCACCCATAAAGACGCCAACGGCAACGTCCCGATCAAGGACGACAAGACCGGCGAGACCATCCCGCTTGAATTCGTCGAGATGCATCAGCCGATCCGGCACATGAAAAAGGACGGCGAGTATTTTGCCTGCACCGATTTCCGCAAGCCGGGCAGCAAGGACGAATATTACGACATCGATTTCTGGGTGAACCAGAAGAGCGGCAAGCTCGTGGTGGACGACGTCAAGGTTCACAAGGTCCCGGTCCAGGAGGACGGTATCTGGACACAGGTGCCACGCTACACCTTCGAGGGCATGGATTTCGACGTGACCCAATGATGGGCGCCGTTAACCGAGGCGGAATTCAGAATGCCGCAGCGTTTATCGGCACTTTCGCCGCGGCTTGGATGACGCTATGAAAGTCCCGCTTTTTGGCCGTGCCCGAGGGGAAATCGCCTAATCGCTTAGAAACTCAAACACTTAACTAGGGTAAGGAAACGAAGCAGTGCGCAACATCATCACCGGAATTTTGACGCTTGTATTCATCGCCGGCATGGGGGCGTTTGCGTGGAAAGCCTGCGCGACCGACGAGCCGCCGAAACAGACCGAGGAGAAGCCCACCGGCGGCGGAGAGGCCGCGGGCGGTGGCGAGGCGGCTGCGGGTGGCGGCGATTGCTGCAAGGCGGGCGACACCACGCCCACGCTCGACCTGATCAAGGCCACGCCCAAGGGCGGCTTGCATAATCCCTATGCGGACAAGGTCACCGACGCCGCCTTCGCCGAAGAGGGACACAAGACCTATCTGTCCGCCGGCTGCAATGGCTGCCATGGCGGCGGCGGTGGCGGCGGCATGTGCCCGCCGCTCACCAACGACACCTGGGTCTACGGCCCCGACGACGACACCTTGTTCAGGCTGGTCGCGCTCGGCTCCGATGGGCTGAAGGCTGCGGGGTATCACCGGGTCAAGCAGGAGGTCGTGGTCGGACCGATGCCGCCCTTCGGCGGGATCCTCAAGACCAGCGACCAGTTGTGGAAGATCATCACGTTCATGCGCTCGGTGAACCCGAGCTCAGTCGGCAAGCCGCCGCTGCAATAGATCTTTTGCCGGCGGCCGGGACATCTCTCATTGCGATTGAAAGGCGTCGAGCCCTTGGCTCGGCGGCTTTTCGTTTAGCGTGGCATAAAGATTGCCGCGGCCTGGAAGGCCCTTTGCTAACCCCCTATATAACTTAGGCAAAATGAGCTTCTTAGATTTCGCATGCGCTTGCCATATTGTGCACTGCGCATTGCCAAGTCATGGCATGTCTGAAAAATAGGCGCGCTGAATGTCCCCGTCCCCCCGAGCGTCGGCGCGCTTCCCGAACCCCGTCCGCTTCGCAGGAGCAAAGCGTTCACCTATGTCGAGTGTGTCAGTTGGTATCTTGCGTCCAAGCCTTAAGCGTCTTGCTGGCTTGGCCTTCTGTATAGGTCTGTGTGGCTTGGCCTTGCCGGTGCTCGCCGAGGAGGCGCCTCCGGCAGCCGTTCCTCCAACTCCAGCCGCGCC
>JBAUOI010000471.1:0-3704 GCA_049579665.1 Methyloceanibacter sp. | reverse complement strand
CGGTGGCGGCAGCTGCAAGCTCACCTTGTTTAAGGTGACCGACGGTGAGGCCACCTTCGACATGGGATGCTGAACAAGCCCGCCGCTTGACTTGGGTTCCGATCCGTCCGATGTAAACCATCCGTCTTACCTGCGCTGGTACGCAGGAGTGAGAGGAGCAAATGACATGTCGCAGATCTCCCTGACATTTCCCGATGGCGCAAAGCGCGAGGTGTCCGCCGGCACGTCTGGCCTCGACGTGGCCAAGTCGATCGCGCCGTCGCTCGCCAAGCGCAGCGTGGCGATGAGCCTCGACGGCAAGCTTGCCGACCTCGCCGCTCCCATTAAGGCCGACGCTGCGATCAAATTCCTGACCCGCGACGACAAAGAAGCGCTCGAGCTGATCCGCCACGACGCGGCGCATGTGATGGCGCAAGCCGTGCAGGAACTCTATCCCGGCACACAAGTCACCATCGGCCCGGTGATCGAGAACGGCTTCTATTACGACTTTGCGCGCGACGAGCCGTTCACGCCCGACGATCTGCCCAAGATCGAAGCCAAGATGCGCGAGATCATCGCCCGCGACGCGCCCTTCTCTTGCGAGGTCGTTGACCGCAAGGCGGCGAAGAAGCTGTTCGCCGACAAAGGCGAGACCTTCAAGCTCGAGCTGATTGACGCCATCCCCGAGGGCGACGAGATCAAGATCTATTCGCAGCGTGAGTGGCTCGATCTCTGCCGCGGGCCGCATATGACCTCGACGGGAAAGGTCGGCAAGGGCTTCAAGCTATTGAAGATCGCCGGCGCCTATTGGCGCGGAGATTCGACCAAGCCCATGCTCCAGCGCATCTACGGCACGGCTTTCGCCAGCGAGGACGACCTCAAGGCCTATCTGCATCAGCTCGAAGAAGCGGAGAAGCGTGACCATCGCCGCTTGGGCCGCGAGATGGATTTGTTCCATTTCCAGGAAGAGGCGCCGGGCGCGGTGTTTTGGCACCCCAAGGGCTGGGCGCTGTTCACCGCGCTGATCGCCTATATGCGCCGTCGGCAGAACGCCTGGGGCTATGTCGAGGTGAACTCTCCCGACATGATGGAGCGGAAGCTGTGGGAGCAGTCCGGCCATTGGGAGAAGTTCGCCGAGAACATGTATATCGCCGAGACGCCGGACGAGCGCGTCTATTGCTGCAAGCCGATGAATTGCCCGGGCCATGTGCAGATCTTCAAGCATGGGCTGAAGAGCTATCGCGATCTGCCCTTGCGCATCGCCGAATTCGGCAAAGTGCATCGCTACGAGCCGTCAGGCGCGCTGCACGGGCTGTTGCGCGTGCGTCATTTCACGCAGGACGACGCGCATATCTTCTGCACCGAGGAGCAGATCACCGAGGAATGCGTGAAGCTCAACGAGCAGCTGCTGTCGATCTATCGGGATTTCGGCTTCACCGACGTGCGCATCAAGTTCTCGGACCGGCCGGACAAGCGCGTCGGTGCCGACGAGGTGTGGGACAAGGCCGAAGCCGCGCTGAAACGCGCGGTGGAAGCGGCGGGCCTTGATTATGAGCTCAATCCGGGCGAGGGCGCGTTCTACGGACCCAAGCTCGAATATGTGCTGCGCGACGCGATCGGCCGCGACTGGCAATGCGGCACGATCCAGGTCGATCTCAACATGCCGATGCGGCTCGGCGCCTTCTATATCGGACCCGATGGCGAGAAGACGACGCCGGTGATGATCCACCGCGCCATGTTCGGCTCGCTTGAGCGCTTCACCGGCATTCTCATCGAGCATTATGCCGGGCATCTGCCGCTCTGGCTCGCGCCGGTGCAGGCGGTGGTCGCCACCATCGTGTCCGATGCCGATGCCTATGCCGGCGAGGTGCTGGACGCGCTGCATAGAGCGGGCTTGCGCGCCGAGGCGGATCTCCGCAACGAGAAGATCAATTATAAGGTGCGAGAGCACTCGCTCGCCAAGGTGCCGATCTTGCTCGTGGTGGGTAAGCGCGAGGCCGAGGAACGCACAGTCTCGGTGCGGCGGCTCGGCAGCCAAGAGCAGCAAGTGATGACGCTCGACGCCGCACTCAAGCTGCTGGTGGGGGAGGCGGTCCCGCCCGATCTGCGCGAATCTTCTCGAGTGGCGGCATAGAATTCAACAACTGTCGCGTTGTCATGCCCGCGAAAGCGGGCATCCAGTAACCCCGGCCTTTGCGCACAAACCGAGGGCAGCGATTACTGGATCGCCCGGTCAAGCCGGGCGATGACAAGTGTGTTTTTGACAGCGTCCCACGCCATTGCCCAACGCAACGATAATCATGCGAACTCCTATTCTCACCATCGGACATTCGCGACATTCGCTCGAGCGCTTTATCGCCTTGCTGGAAGGAGCGGGCGCGACCGCGATTGCCGATGTCCGCTCGGCGCCCGTCTCGCGCTTCTCGCCGCATTTCAATAAGAACGCGCTCGCGGCGTCGCTTGCCGGGCGAAACATCGATTATCTGTTTCTGGGCAAGGAGCTCGGCGGACGGCCTGAGCAGAAGGCGATGTATACGCAAGGCATGGCCGACTACGAGAAGATGGCCGGCTCGCCGGACTTCCATGCGGGGATCGCGCGCCTGACCGAGGAGGCTCAGAGAGCCCGCGTCGCCGCGATGTGCTCGGAGGCCGATCCGCTCGATTGCCATCGCTGTCTGCTGGTCGCTCGCGCTTTGGCGGGCAACGGCATTGAGGTTGCGCACGTTATCGCGTCGGGCGCCATCATGCCGCATGAAGAGGCCGAGGATCGCCTACTGCAACTCCCCAATCTCGCTGAAGCGGGCTTGCTGCTTTCCTCGCGCGCTGAGCGCTTGGCCGAGGCCTATCGCGCCCGCGCCCGCAAAGTCGCTTATGCCCAACCGCGAAAGGTTTAAAGGCGACTGGCGCGATCGGAGGGCTTGTTCTCGTGAGCCGCGCAACGAACTCCCCGCTCTCGCCTTGTGGGAGAGCACGCGCGCCTTTTGCGCGCGGTGAGGGGTAAGCGGCTCTGCCGCGTCAGAAAGGAATCACCCCTCACCCTTCCCGCCATGCGTCGCGCTTCGCGCGCCGGGCGGGAAGCCCCTCTCCCGCAGGGGGAGAGGGGAAGAGCGTGATTTGTTTCTTCGCACCACATCCCGTCATACCGGCGAAAGCCGGTATCCAGAGCCGCCTGCTCAGTGCGCGTTGCCCCTGGATCCCGGCTTTCGCCGGGATGACGAGAGGACGAGCTTGTCCCCGAATAATCCCCGAGCTGCGAACCTCGCATACACTTCGGCCACCTCGTCCAGTTGAGGGCGTTTCTCGAGGCGTCGTGAGGCGGGACGGGGTACGGCGCCTGCGAGTCTCGTCGCAACGAGGCACTCGGGCGGCATCGGAGCTCCTCCCGGGACCACTACGAGTCCCTGCCAGGAGCTGGCTGATCGCCCGGCCATAGCCGGCAACGGAAAGCGAGGCCCGGTGCCGAACAGACGCTGCGATTGGCGCGCCGAGAGGCGCCCGCCGTGGTCCGCAAGGATCGCGGATACCATAGGTTTGCGTCTTTCGGCGCGCCATCCCCTCAAAGGGGGGGACCCGTAGGGTGGGCAACGTTTTCGTTGCCCGCGCGGAACGTAAGGATGGTGGACACGCTACGCTTTGGCCACCCTGCGAACATAAGCCGGACGCTGAGATGCGTCGCGGAAAGGAGTTCGTATGCCTAGTCGAAGCGTTTCAACTGACTCTTCGCT
>JBAUOI010000470.1:0-2937 GCA_049579665.1 Methyloceanibacter sp. | reverse complement strand
GCAGATTCTCTGCTCCGTGTCGCGAAGCAGGGAGCTAGTCTAGATCAAGCCATGTTCGACAAACCCGCAAGCCGCCGCTCCTTCGTTCGAGGAGTTCTCGTCACCGCCACCGCTCTGTCATTGCCCGTCGCCCGGGCCGCGGCGAAAGCCGCCAACCCCCCGAAGCACATCGTCCTTCTCGGCGACTCGATCTTCGCCAACGGCGCCTATGTCGGCGACGGCCCCGATGTGATCGAGCAATTGAACCGGCGCCTTCCCGCCGGCGCACGCGCCACGCTGAACGCCATGGATGGCTCGGTCGCCTCAGCCGTCAGGCTCCAGCTCCAGATCGCGCCGGAGGACGCGACACATTTCGTCGTCAGCGCCGGCGGCAACGACGCGCTGCATCAAGCGGGGCTGCTCGAGGAGAAGGCCTCGTCGGTCGCCGAAGCGCTGAACAAGCTCGCCGCCGTGCGCGAGAATTTCGAGCAGGACTATCGCGCGATGCTCGACGATGTCACCGCGCGCGGCCTTCCCGTTGCCGTCTGCACCGTCTACGACCCGCGCTTTCCCGACGCGAAGCAACGCCGCATCGCCGCGATCGGGCTGAGCGTATTCAACGACACCATCACCCGCGAGGCGTCGGCGCGGGGTCTCGCCTTGATCGATCTTCGGCTGATCTGCACCGAGGACGCGGACCTCGCCAATCCGATCGAACCCTCGGTGATCGGTGGCGCCAAGATCGCGGGCGCGATCGCCGCCTTCGCCGCGGATTATGATTTCAGCAAAGGCCGCTGCGAGGTGTTCACCAGTTCTGGCGCCAAGACTTAGACCGCACAAGCGGGAAGCGGACCTGGCCCGATTTGTTTCCGGCTCGTCTATGCTATCTTGCCCGCGAAGGGCCGCCGCTGACCGTGATGTCGGAGAGCTAGGTGCATGGATCGTCGTAGCGTGCTGAGGATGCTTGGCGTCTTCGGCGTCCTTCTCTCCTCTTTGACGCGCAAGGCGCTCGGCCAGACCAGCGCGGCGGAAGACGCTTCGCTCCCCGGCGCCACGGCCGAGGAGGCGCAAAGCCTCGGCCTCCCCTCGGACTGGCGCTTCGTCGTTCCCCGGCAGTGGGAGATTGTCGATAAGAGCCTGCAAGCGCGGCTCAATTCCAGCTTGCGCGATTCCTCGCCGATCGATCTCGGCGGCATCAGCGTCGCGCGCTCCTCCGGCAAGATCGAGACCGGCAAGCTCGATCCGGTCGGCATCTCGGTCGAGCTTCCGCCCGCCCTTGCCGGCATCGTCACCCCAGCCGACGAGGCCTTGAGCCTGGAGGTGCTGAACCGCGACTTCAATCCCTTCCTCAACGATCCGCGCGGGCCCGGCGGCACGCCCCTGCTCGGGCCGTTCACCGCGGGCGGGGAGCTTTACCAAGGCAAGACGCTGCTGCCGGTCCGCTTCATCGTCGCCAAGATGGCGGAGGCCGGAGGCCTGCCCGCGCCTGCGATCAAGCCGCTGATCGACGCGCTGAGCGAGATCGTGGCGATCCACACGCCGGCGCACCAGTTCCGCTTAAGCGACGGCCTCGGCAACCGCGTCGTGTTCTACGGGGAGGCCTCCGTCAACGGCAGCAAGATCGAGATCGGGCACAAGTATATCGACCAGGTTGTGTTCGAGCTGGCCAAGCAGAATTTCCGGCTGATCAAGCAAATGGTGCATTTCGACCGGCCGGCGCAAGGCGGCAAGCCCGAGGACATCGTAGCCGACGGCGCGGCCGGATCGACGCATGCCGGCGGCTTCTCCGCCGGCTACGACATCCATGGTAATCCGATGGCCATCAAGAGCGACTGGCCGAGCAATTACGGGCAGCTCGGCGACTCGAACAAGACCTACAACGCTCATCTCATCGCCATCGATTATAGCGCCGGCGTCGAGGATCCGATCCCCGAGGCGACGCTGAAGGCCTACTACCGCAATGCCGATATGTGGGACTGCGCGTCGGCGATCCTCGTGCCGTTCGCCGATCAGGATCCCGATCCGAAGTTTCGCGACTACATGTACAACCCGCTCGAAGTGTTCGACCAACAATCGGCGCGCGATGTCGCCGCCGCTCTCGCCACGCTCGACGAACACAATTTCTTCGAGAAGCACGGCGCGTTCTATTGCGCCGAAGGCCAATATGTCGTCGCCAATCTCGGCCCACAGGAAGACGAGGCCGGCGGCACGCTGCTGAAGAAGAGTCGCTACGGCGACACCGCATTCGGCAAGCTGATCGACAACTTCACCAAGGCGCCGGGCTATGCCGGCATGTCGGCCAAAGAGCGCGAGAAGAATCCGGAGATCGGCTGGAAATATCTGGTCGAGCTCGGTTCGGACAATGGCGGCATCAGCGGCGCGCAAGCTCTGATCCTCACCGCCACCGACCGCCATGGCGTGGCGCTCGACTGGATCCCCGAGGACATCATGGGCTGGCAGGCCTATCGGCCGAAGCTGAGCGAAGCGCTGATCGCCCGCCCGATGACCGTGGCAACCATCGCCTGGGCGCTGCTTCGCCTGTATATGCCGCGCGACGCGGTGGCGCGGGCGATCGCCGCCGATATCGGCCGCGCCTACGCTGAAGGCGACGATTGGGTAAAGGACTCGGTCAAGCAGCTGATCGGCGGCGATCCGACCACCCCGGCGGGTCAGGCCCTCCTCGCGGTCACAAGCGCCAAGGCGGCGACCGGCCTCTTGCTCGGCCTCCTGTCGAGCGAGGAAGTCGCGGGCTCGCTGCTCTCCAAGGCCGGCTTCAACGAGATCACCAACGATGCGGACAAGGAGCGGGTGAAAGCCGCCTATCAGGAGTTTCTCGGCATCCTGCAAAACGCCGACTACTCGACGCAAAGCGCGCTCGATCGCGCTTTGGCCGAAGCCGACGCCAAGCTCGGCGGCCTCACCGTCACACGCACCTTCTTCAACCGCGCGACGCAAGAG
>JBAUOI010000469.1:0-6617 GCA_049579665.1 Methyloceanibacter sp. | reverse complement strand
GGTTACCGCCGCCACCGCCAACTACCCGGCGCAAGCCGCGCCGCGGCCCGAGCCTGCCGTGGTGCGTGCCAAGGTTCAGGGCGCCCGCGTCAAGGTCGAGAGGGGCGACACGCTCTCCACCCTGTCGCGCCGTTACGGCGTTCCGGTCGAGCGCATCATGGCGGCCAACAATCTGCCTGACGGCCGTCTCTCGATCGGCCAGGAGCTGGTCATTCCCGGCGCGACCCAAGCGAAAGTCGCCGAGGCTGCTCCGGTCCAGGCTGCTCCGCTGGCTCCGGGTCAATCGACCTACAAGGTGCAGAAGGGCGACACCCCGCATGGCATCGCCGATAAGCTCGGCGTCAGCGAGAAGGCCCTGATCGCGCGCAACAATATCAACCCGAGCAATCTCCGCATCGGTCAGGTTCTGGTGGTTCCGGGCAAGAGCGCCAGGCAGGCGGTCGCCGCAAAGGACGACACGCCGCTCGCAGAGCCGGCCGTCGACACCGCGCCCAACGTGCGCAAGGTCAAGACCATGACCATTCCCGCGCCCGGCACCTCGCTGGCCGAAGAGGAAGAGGCCCAGGCGATGCCAGGCGCGAAGTCCGCCGCCAAGACGCAAGACAGCGCGGTGAACGACATTCCCGCCTCGCCCGAGGTGACAGGCCCGGGCAGCCAGCGCATCGCCAGCAACGACCAGTTGCCGACGCCAGAGCCGATGTCCGGGAATAGCTTCCGCTGGCCGGTGAAGGGCCGCGTGATCGCCGAGTTCGGCGCGCGCCCCGACGGCGGCCACAATGACGGCATCGACGTCGCGGTGCCGCAAGGCACCTCGGTGAAGGCGGCCGAGAACGGCGTGGTCGCCTATGCCGGCAACGAGCTGAAAGGCTACGGCAATCTGGTGCTGATCCGGCACGCCAATAACTGGGTTTCGGCTTACGCCAATAATGAGGCGATCCTGGTCAAGCGGGGCGACAAAGTGAGCCGCGGCCAGACCATCGCCAAGGCCGGCGCCACCGGCTCGGTGAGCCAGCCGCAGGTGCATTTCGAGTTGCGCAAGGGCTCGCGTCCGGTCGATCCAACCAAATACATGAGCGACCAGGCGGCCAACGCCGACTAGCTTTCGAGCTGGCGACCCAATCTTCCGGCGAGGTCCTGGATGTACTGCCAGGCGACGCGGCCCGACCGGCTGCCGCGCGAGATCGCCCAAGCCAGCGCCTCCGCGCGCAAGGTCTCGTCCGGAATGCGCAAGCCGTAATGGCCGGCATAGCCGCGCACCATCTCGAGATAATCGTCCTGGCTGCAATTGTGGAAGCCGATCCACAGACCGAAGCGGTCCGACAGCGAGAGCTTCTCCTCGACCGCTTCGCCGGGGTTGATGGCTGTCGAGCGCTCGTTATCGACCATCTCGCGTGGCATCAGATGTCGTCGGTTCGAGGTCGCATAAAGCAGCACATTGGCGGGCCGGCCCTCGATGCCGCCTTCGAGCACGGCTTTGAGCGATTTGTATGAGGTGTCGAGCGCTTCGAAGGAGAGGTCGTCGCAGAACAGAATGAAGCGCCTATCGCGCGCCGCGCGCAGATGCGCGAGCAAATGCGGCAGCGACTGGATATCCTCGCGATGGATCTCGACGAGCTTGAGTCCGGCGATCTCGCCGTGCACGGCCTTGACCAACGAGCTTTTACCCATGCCGCGCGCGCCCCAAAGCAGCGCATTGTTGGCGGGCAGCCCGCGCGCAAACCGCATCGTGTTGGCAAGCAGCGTGTCGCGCGCGCTCTCGATGCCCTTCAGCAACGACAGCGATACCCGGTTGACGGTTTCGACCGGGAGCAAGGCTTGCGTCTCGGCCTGCCAGACAAAGGCATCGCCGGCCTCGAAATCGGCCCGCTCGGGCTCGCGCGGACCAAGCCGCTCGATGGCCCGGGCGATCCGCTCGAAAAGGCCGGAAAGGGGTTCCTGAAAGTTCATTTGGGGCCGTTGCAAAGGCGCGCGCGGCAGCTATAGTCCCGCCACCTTCGAGGGTTAACTGCCCGTCGCGCGACGACTTAGGGCGTCACCGGCGAGGGCGGCCATCCTTAAGCCAAGCAAAGGTGAGGAGCAATGCCAGGTTCGATCTACGCTCAAGCCGCGCCGGGGCCCGGCGCGTTCGACATGCTGAATAGCCTGATCGTTCCGACCATGCTAATCATCGGCATCATGTATTTCCTGATGATCCGGCCGCAGCAGAAGCGGCTGAAAGAGCATCGGGACATGGTCGCTTCCATTCGCCGCGGCGATACCGTCGTGACCTCGGGCGGCATCATCGGCAAGGTGGCCAAGGTTGACGAGAACGAGCTTCAGGTGGAGATCGCCGACGGCGTCAAGATCAAGGTCGTGCGCTCGACGGTGTCAGAGGTTCGCGGGAAGGGCGAGCCCGCCCCGGCTGCAAAGGCAAAGGCCGCCTCATGATGGTTTTTGCATAGTCAATCGCACCAAGACTGATCTGATCCGGAGCTTCGAGAGCGGCAATGCTGCATTTCCAAAGATGGAAGGTGATCTTGATCCTCGGCATCGTCATCGCCGGGTTCCTGTTCGCGCTTCCCAACGTGTTTTCCGCCGCGACCGTGGCGCGGCTGCCCACTTGGCTGCCGCACAAGCAAGTCAATCTCGGCCTCGACCTGCAAGGCGGCGCGCATCTCCTCTATCAGCTCGACGAGAAGGAGATGATCGAGGACTGGCTCAATAACATTCGCGGCGATGTGCGCGAGACCTTGCGCAAGGACCGCATCGGCTATTCTGACCTCGCGCAGAACCTCGATCAGCGTTCCGTGTCGGTGACCATCCGCGAGCCCGCCGACTTGGACAAGGCCTATACCGCGCTGAAGAAGCTCGCCGCGCCGGTCGGCGGCGACGTGTTCGCCGGTTTCTCCGGCTACGACCTCGATGTCGCCAAGTCGGGCGACACCGCCGTCACGCTCACCATCACCGATCAGGGCCTGGCGCACCGCATGACCTCGGCGATCCAGGCCTCGATCGAGACCATCAGGCGCCGCGTCGATGCCTTCGGCACCACCGAGCCCAGCATCCAGCGCGAGGGCCGCAACCGCGTCCTGGTGCAAGTGCCCGGCATCCAGGACGTGGAGCGCCTCAAGACGCTGATCGGCGAGACCGGCAAGCTCGAATTCAAGCTGGTCGACCCGGCCGTCGATGCGCTGCAGGCAGCCGCGACCAAGCAGGTGCCGGTCGGCGACGAGCTCGTCTACAGCTCCGACGATCCGCCAATACCCTATGTGTTGAAGGACCAGGTGCTGGTCAGCGGCCAAAACTTGGTCGACGCGCAGCCGGGCTTCGACAGCCGCACCGGCGAGCCGGTGGTGACCTTCCGGTTCGACGCCGCCGGCGCCAAGCGCTTTGGCAAGGTGACGCAGGAGAATGTGGGCCTGCCCTTTGCCATCGTGCTCGACAATAAGGTGATCTCCGCGCCGGTGATCCGCGAACCGATCCTCGGCGGCACCGGTCAGATCAGCGGCAATTTCACCGTGCAGCGGGCTAACGATCTTGCCGTGCTGCTCAGGTCCGGCGCGCTGCCGGCCAAGCTCACCGTCATCGAGGAGCGGACGGTCGGCGCGAGCCTCGGCGCGGATTCGATCGAATCCGGCAAGAAGGCCGCGATCATGGGGCTACTGCTCGTCATGATCTTTATGGTGGCGGGCTATGGCCTGTTCGGCATGTTCGCCAATGTGGCGCTGGTCGTGAACATCGCGCTGATTTTCGCCGTGCTGTCGCTCATCGGCGCAACACTGACGCTTCCAGGCATCGCCGGCATCGTGCTCACCATCGGCATCGCCGTGGACGCCAACGTGCTGATCAATGAGCGCATACGCGAGGAGATACGCTCCGGAAAGTCGCCCTATGCGGCGGTGGATGCCGGCTATTCTCGCGCGCTCGTTACCATCGTCGACTCCAACGTGACGACGTTGATCGCGGTGTTGGTCCTGTTCTGGCTTGGCTCGGGGCCGGTCCGGGGATTTGCGGTGACGCTGACCATCGGCATTCTCGCCTCGATGTTCACCGCCGTGACCGTCACGCGCCTCATGGTCTCCTATTGGCTGCGCTGGGCGCGGCCGCAGCTCATACCGATTTAGGGAAACGCCAGATGTTCCGCGGCATCCATTTTATCCCACCGGATACCAAGATCGATTTCGTCGGAATGCGGACGATCTCTTGGATCGTCTCGGCGTTCCTTACGCTTGCGCCGCTCATTCTCGTCGCCACGGTAGGCCTCAACATGGGCATCGACTTTCAGGGCGGCACGCTGATCGAGGTCAAGACCAAGACAAGCCCGGCCGATCTCGCCGACATTCGCAGCAAGGTGAGTGGGCTCGGCCTGGGCGAGGTGCAGATTCAGGAATTCGGCGCGCCCGACGCCGTGCTGATTCGTATCGCGTCGCAGCCGACCGAGCAGGAGCAGCAGGCTTCGATCGCCAAGGTGAAAGAGGCGCTTGGCGACACGGTCGAGTATCGCCGCGTCGAGATCGTCGGTCCCACCATTTCCGGCGAGTTGATCGCCAGCGGCACCATCGCCGTCGTGGTCGCCCTGCTGGGCATCCTCATCTATGTCTGGTTCCGCTTCGAATGGCAGTTTGCCGTGGCGGCCATCGCCTCGCTGATCCACGACGTGACCGGTACGATCGGGCTCTATTCGCTGTTCCAGCTCGAGTTCAACGTGTCGAGCATCGCCGCGATCCTCACCATCATCGGCTACTCGCTCAACGACAAGGTGGTGATCTTCGACCGGATCCGAGAAAACCTGCGCAAATACAAGCGGATGCCGTTGGTTCAGCTGCTTGACGTATCGATCAACGAGACGCTGGCGCGCGCCGTGCTGACCCATGTCACCACTTTCCTCGCCATGCTGCCCTTCCTGTTTTTCGGCGGCGAGACTATCTTCGGCTTCGCGCTGGCGATGTGCTGGGGCATCGTCATCGGCGCCTATTCGTCGATTTTCGTCGCCTCGCCGCTCCAGCTCATTCTCGGCGTACGGCGCGAGGCGTGGAGCACGGCACCGGCGACTGCCAAGGGGAGAGGACCTGCGGCGGCCCGTATCTGATCCTAGCGAGGCGAGCTGACCTTGCATGCGGCCGAGCGCGGCGACACGGTAAGACGCATCGCGCGGGAGGGCGATCCCGATCGCAGTCTCGCCGCTTCGTTCGCCCCGCGCGAAGCCCGTGATGATCTCTTCGCCATCATCGCCCTCAATATCGAGCTTGCCCGTGTCGCCGAGCTGGTGAAGGAGCCGGGCCTTGGCGCCATCCGCCTGCAATGGTGGCGCGATGCGATCGACCGCGCGGCTAAGGGCGAGGCGACGGGACATCCTGTCGCTGACGCGATTGGCGCGGCGATGCGCCACCGCAAGCTCTCACGCGCGCGTATCGACAGGCTGATCGACGCCCGCAACTTCGACGTCGAAACCAAGATCATGCCGGACTGGGCCGCGCTCGAGGCTTATCTCACGGCCACGGCAGGCGGAGTGTTTGCGCTCGGCGGCGAGTGTCTCGGGTCGCTTGGTCCATCGCTCGAGGCGGCCGCGTCCCAAGCCGGGCTCGCCTATGGTCTGACAGGGTTGATGCGGGCCCTGCCGGTACATGCCGCGAGCGGACGCGTTTATCTCCCTGCCGACGCCCTCATTCGTCACGGGACATCGCCGCAAGCGGTGCTTGCCGGGGAAAGCAGCGAGGGCCTGCGCGCCGTGCTGGCGGAGCTGCGCGGCAAAGCGAGGGAAGCCCTCGCCGAAGCGAGCCGGCACGTGGCCCAGCTCGATGCCAATGCGCGCGCCGCCTTCCGGCCGCTTTGCCTGGTTGACCCTTATCTTGCGGCGTTGGAGAAGACTGAGCGCGATCCGCTGCGCGAAATCGCAGGGATCAATCCGCTGACCCGGTTTTGGCGCATGGCGCGCTGGCGCGGATAGCGAGAGAAAGTGATGATGCAGGAGCGGTCGATCAAATCCTGGTGGCAGCGCCGGCTTCCCGACATCAGTGCCGCCGCGGCGCGCTTCCCGCTCGCCGTCGCCATCGCCGCTGCGCTGACCGCCTACAAGCTCTATCGCGGCAGCTTGATCGGGGATGTCCAGATCAGGATCATGGTCTGGCTCGCCGCGTCCTTCGTTTGGGTCGTCGCGGTCGATCTCTACGCGGAAAGCCAGCGGCGGTCGTCGCGGGCGCGTGTGGTGTTGTGGCTTTTCGGCGTGGCGGTGCTTGGCGCTCTGCTCTGGCTCGATACCGCCATCTGGCTGAATGCCGCGCTGCTACTTGCGAGTCTTGTGCTCGCGCTGACCTTGGCCGGACATCTTGGGCGCCGCGAGACCAACGAGACCCTCTGGTTATTCAATCATCGCCTTTGGCTTGGCGCGCTGCTCGCGGGCGTCGGCGCGGGCCTTCTCGGCATCGGCCTCTCGGCCATCCACGAGACCATCAAGCTGCTGTTCGGGCTGACTGTGTTCCGGAACGCGCAGGAATATATCTGGGCCGTAAGTCTCCGGTTGGTCGCACCGGTGAGCTTCCTCGCCTTCGCGCCGCGGCGCTTCAGCGACCCGATCACCGAGGCGGAACGGCAGGACTTCACCAAGCGCGCCGCTGCTGCGCTGGTGAAATTCGTGCTGG
>JBAUOI010000468.1:0-10681 GCA_049579665.1 Methyloceanibacter sp. | reverse complement strand
AGAACGCAGGCCGCGTCCGTGGTGGCGATCGCTTGCGCGAGTTGCGCCTCGAGCTTTGCCGAAGGTTGCGCCGGAAACTGAAAATACAGCCGGCACCGATGCTTGACTTCGGCCATGATCACGGGCTCCCGCCGCGTCGCTCGCGTTGACCAGACATTGCTACCGTCAGTCTCAAATCACACGGCTTGCGGCGCTGTCAATCGCCGAGGGATGGAACCCAAATCGGAGTGTGAGAGTTGTTGAACGTTGGGGTTGGCATCACCACATTGACATTAACCCGTCAGTCCAGCAGCCTGATGAGCGACTGGAGTGAGTGGCGCCTGAGCGGGGAGGTGCGAGCGCGATGGGTCAGTCTGACGCTCTGCAACAGGCCACGGAGCGGCTCGACGCCGCCGCCGATCAGCTCGAGACGTTCTTGCGCTGCGTGTTCGCGGATGCCGAGGGCGGCGGTTCCATTGCGGAGCTCAGAAACCAGGTCCGTTTTCTCAGCGAGGAGCGCGACCGGCTACTCGCCGATCTCGACGCCGAGAGAAATCGCGTGCGCCGCCTGAAAGCCGCCAACGAGGAAGTGTCGGGGCGGCTCGAAGCGGTGATGGTGACGCTCAAGGATTTGATGCCGGCGGTGCCGGGGTAAATCTGCCAAGCGGGGATGAGGTCATGGGTCAAGTCAGCGTGACTTTGAATGGCCGGACCTACCGGCTGGAATGCGGCGAAGGCGAGGAAGCCCATTTGATTGAGCTCGCCGAATATCTCGGCACCCATGTCGATGTCGTGAAGCGGAAATTCGGCCAGGTCGGCGACGACCGGCTGATTCTGATGGCGTCGCTCCAAGTCATGGACGAGCTGTGGGAGCTTAAGCGCCAGATGGCCGAAGCGCGACGCGATCGGTCGGTTGCCGACGAATCGGCGAAGTCGCGGGCAAGCGACCTTGCCGCTCGCGTCAGCGCGGTCGCCGACCGGCTGGAGCTGCTCAACGAGCAATACGGCGCCGATACGCTGGCGCCCCGCCGCGCCGCGAAGCGATCCTGAGCGAGCAGCAGTCGCATTAACCCAATTCTTTCGCTATAGTGCGAGACGGCGGGCTGCGAGGCGCGTTAGGAGCACAATCCCAGGGCCCTATAAGATCCTAAGGGAGCCGACCCTGGCGGGGACCGTGGTCTCCGTCACTTGGCGCCCACCTACTTATTGTAGGGAGACCGGGATCAACGCTCCGACGGCCATCGTGGCCTTGCCTCCTTCTTTCCCGCTAACCGTGTCCATCGCCTAACAGGCGAGGACGCTGGCGGCGCGCGCCGCGACCCTGTATTGACCCCTGGAAATATTCCGTGGCGATAGGCTGATCGGCTTTCATTCATGCGCGTGTTGTTTCTTGGAGATGTGGTCGGCCGATCCGGACGCGTCGCGGTCACCGAGCATCTGCCTAAGCTTCGCGAGCGCTACGCGCTCGATTTCGTGGTGGTGAACGGCGAGAACGCTGCCGGCGGCTTCGGCATCACCGAGCCGATCCTGAACGAGTTGCTCGACGCCGGCGCCGATGTCGTGACGACGGGCAATCACGTGTTCGATCAGCGCGAGGCCCTGGTGTTCATCGAGCGCCATGATCGGCTGCTCAGGCCGCTCAATTTTCCGCAAGGCACGCCCGGCAAGGGCGCCGGCCTGTTCAAATCCAAGACCGGCGCCGATGTTCTCGTGATCAATGCGCAGGGCCGCGTGTTCATGGCCGATCTCGACGATCCGTTCCGCGCGGTCGAGCGGGAGATCGAGGCATGCGGGCTGAAGACCGGCGCCGACGCCATCCTCATCGACTTCCACGCCGAGGCGACGTCCGAGAAGGAGGCGATGGGGCATTTCGTCGATGGGCGCGCCACCGCGCTGATCGGCACGCATACGCATGTGCCGACCGCCGACGAGCAGATCCTCGCCAAGGGCACCGCCTATATCAGCGATGCCGGCATGTGCGGCGATTTCAATTCGGTGCTCGGCATGGACAAGCAGGAGCCGCTTACCCGCTTCCTCACCAAGATTCCAACCGGGCGCTTCACGCCGTCGCTCGGCGAAGCCACGCTGTGCGGTCTCGCCGTCGATGTCGACGACGCGACGGGCCTGGCGCGCGCCGTCGGTCCGCTCAGGCTGGGCGGCAGGCTATCGCAGACCGAGCCTTTGTTCTTTCTGCCGGGAATTTAGAACTGCTGGCTTCCCCGACTCCGTCATGCCCGGCCGAAGTGCCGGGCATCCACGAATTTGCATCTAGAGAGAAAGATGTGGATGGCCGGGACAAGCCCGGCCATGACGAGTCTGTGTTGATTCTGGAACCAAATTTCAGGCCGAGCGCCGGTCGCGCGTCTCGCTCATGCCGGCGCGGCCCTGTGCCAGCAGCCGTTTCAGGCAGAAGATCGCCTCGTCGAGATGCAGCAGCGCGCGATCGGCATCGGCGCTTTCGTCGAACAGCGACAGCCGCGCGCGCGCGACATGGTCGGCGGCCTCGGAGCAAAGCTCCGAGAGCGAGAGCGCCGGCATTACCTTGTCGTCCTGCTTCGCAACCTGCTTCATGGTGCCCCCCTCGCTCCGCAAGTCCCAGATTCGGAGCCTTCAACTGTCGATCTGTTACGGTTAAGGCTTCCCTAAGAGTCGGCTCAGCGCCTTCGCGCCGGCCGCCTCGCTCTTTATTTTGCGCCGAGGGCCGCCTATAAGGCCGCTAACCAACAAGGGTGGGGCCATGGCCGGCCATTCGAAGTTCAAGAACATCCAATTCCGCAAAGGCGCGCAGGACAAGAAGCGCTCCAAGCTGTTCTCCAAGCTCGCGCGAGAGATCACCGCTGCCGCGAAAATGGGCCTGCCCGACCCTGCCATGAACCCCCGGCTCAGGGGCGCCATCCAGGCGGCGCGGGCGGTGAACATGCCCAAGGACAATATCGAGCGGGCGATCAAGAAGAGCCAGGAGGCGGGCGGCGCCAATTACGAGGCAGTGCGCTACGAGGGCTTCGGCGCGGGCGGCGTCGGCGTCATCGTCGAGGCGCTGACCGACAACCGCAACCGCACGGCGAGCGAGGTGCGCTCGATCTTCACCAAGTTCGGCGGCAATCTCGGTGAGACTGGCGCGGTGTCGTTCAATTTCGACAAGCTCGGCGCGATCGAGTTCGATGCAAGCAAGGCGACGCCGGAGGCCATGTTGGAAGCGGCGATCGAGGCCGGTGCCGAGGATTGTGAATCCGACGCCGACGGCCACTGGGTCTATTGCCACCCCGACGAACTGCATCAGGTCGCCAAGGCTCTGGAGACACGGTTCGGCGAGCCGCGCGCCGTGCAGATCTTCTGGCGACCCAAGAGCAGCGTGCCGGCCGACGAGGAGACCGGCCAGCGCCTGCTGCGCATGATCGAGACGCTCGAAGACTCCGACGACGTGCAGAACGTCTACGCGAATTTCGAAATCTCCGACGAGGTGCTCGAGCGCCTCAGCGCTTGATTGCCGCTATCGGCTAAGCGGCTAGAATCGGTGATTTTTTCTTCTCCCCGTTCGACTGTCTGACATTCAGTCGATGAACGCGCCCTGGTGGACTGGCGCATCTTCGCGGGGATGACGATGAAGAATGGCCGATCCTTTGCCCAATGAGCTGCCAGCCGGCGTGAGTTGCCGGAAGCTCGCCATGCTCGCCGACGGAACGCCTGATCCCGGCGCCAAACCCCCTTACGCGCGCAAAGTGGGTGACGAGATGCCGCTCAAACGCGAGCTCGGAGCGTTTCTCGCTTATCTTGAAGGCGGACCGCCGCCGCGCAGTTCGGCCGCGGAGGGACTGCTCGTGGTGGAGCGGATTGCCGAGGTGCGGCGGCTGTTGGGGCTTGGGAGCGCCTGAGGGCGCTGATCCTGGCGAGTTCGCTAATCTTGCGGCGGGACGCGTCCGTTCTTGCCGAGCTGTCTCACCGCCGCGACCTCGCGGGCCCATTCCCTGAACGGCCGCGCCGGCGTTCCGCCCATGCGGGCGCCGGCCTCGACGTCATTCTTCACATGCGCCATGCCGGCGATCTGCGCACCTGTTCCGATTTTTACGTGCTCGACGATGCCGGATTGCGCGCCCATGATGACGAAATCGCCGAGCTGCGCCGAGCCGGCGATGCCCGATTGGGCGATGATGACGCAATGGCGGCCGATGACGACGTTGTGGGCGATCTGCACCAGATTGTCGACCTTGGTGCCTTCGCCGATCACGGTATCGGTGAGAAAGCCGCGATCGATGGTCGAATTGGCGCCGATCTCGACCCGGTCGCCGATGATGACGCGACCGACCTGCGGGACCTTGACATGGCCATCGGCGCTCATGGCGTAGCCGAAGCCATCCTGGCCGATGCGCACGCCGGCATGCAGGATCACCCGCTCGCCGATCAAGGCATGCGTAACGGCGGCGCCCGGGCCGATATAGCAATGCGGTCCGACGAAGACGCGATAGCCGATGACGGCGCCCGCGGCGATGGTCGTTCCCGCGCCGATCCGCGCCTCTCGGCCGATCACGGCGCCGGGCTCGATCCTGACGCCGTCGGCAATCTCGGCGGTCGGATGGATGAGCTGTCCGGCCGCGTTCGCCGCCGCTCCCGTCGCCGTTGGCTGAAGCGCCTCGGGATAAAGCAACCCTACGGCGATGGCGAAGGCGCGGTGCGGCGCGTCGGTCATGACGGCGGCGGCTCCCGCGGGCACGAGATCGGCGTCGCGGCGCTTGATGAGGCAGGCCGCGGCATGCGTTGCCGCCAGCTGCCCGGCATATTTGCGGCTGGCGCAAAAGGTGAGATGCGTTCCCGCCGCCTGATGCAGCGGACGCAGATCGTCGATTTCCTTGTCTCCGTCGCAAACATCGGCGAGCTCGGCGCCGGTTGCTTCGGCGATCACTTTCAGAGGATAGGGGCCCTCGCGCTGGAAGAAACCCGGGTGCTGCATAGTGTCTCCAAGCTTGATGCGATCCGTGGTCTGACCCAGCGGCGTAAAACGGTCGGCTAGAAGGATGACATAAACAAGGTCCCCGTCAGCGAAGCAGGTCGGCGAGCTTGGGTCGGCGGACTTATCGTCCACGCGGTGCCGCTCGACGGCTTGAAATTTCGGGAAAGAGCGTCGTGCTCGTAGTCGGCGCGATAAGTCTTGCCGTCGGTCCAAGTCCACGCCTTGTCGTTAGGCGTGCCGGTACCGACCACTATGGGCACGGCTGCTTCACGGCACAAGCTCAATTTGCTAACCGAATGTTGCGGGGTGGCTCGGCTTTGGGGTAGCCGAGAGGGACCGCTTTGCGCCGCATGCACTATTTCTCTTGCGGGGTCTTCATGGGCAGCAGCGATTGGCAGATTCGCGATACCGAGCGGATCATCACCGGCAACCGAGCCTTGCTCGGCGAGAAGCACCTGCTCGTGGCCATGACGCGCATCCGCAACGAGGCGCTGATCTTGCCCGACACGCTCGATTATCTCGGCGGTCAGGTCGATGCGATCATCGCCTATGACGATGCGAGCAGCGACGAGACCGTCGAGATCTTGCGCGCGCATCCGAAAGTCGCGCTGATCGTCGCCAACCAAGCCTGGGAGCAGGACATCGAAGCGCGGAAACTCGCCGAGGGGAGGCATCGCGGGCTTCTGCTCGAAATGGCGCGCCAGCAATTGCCGCATGATTGGATGCTGTGCTTCGATCCCGACGAGCGCATTACCGGAGATTTGCGCAGCTTCGTGCAGGGACCGGGCGCCGAGGCTTGCGACGCCGTCAAGGTGCAGCTGTTCGACGCCTATATGACGCCGGAGGACAGCGCGCCCTACCGCTCGGACCTGAAGCTGCTCGATTTCCGTCGTTTCTACGGTCCCGAGCAGCGCGACATCCTCATGCTGTGGCGCAACCGGCCCGAGATCAGCTTCGCCGAGCGCGGCCGGGTGCCGGCCGGCGTTGGACGGGTCAAGGTCGACCTCTACTGCCAGCATTACGGCAAGGCGCTGTCGGTCGATCACTGGGAGGAGACCTGCGACTACTACATCAAGCACTTTCCGTTCGAGACCTACGGCAAGAAATGGACCGAGCGCAAAGGCCAGGCGATCCACACCGAATCCGATTTCAACCGGCCGCTCTATCAATGGGGTGAGGCGCTGTTCAACAACGCCGTGCCGATGTGAGGCGCACGCGCCGCGCGCCTCCGCAGAACACCGTCAGCTTCCGTACCGAGTTCGGCCGCTCTGCCCTGTCCCTCCCGGGGCCGCAGCCCATATCCATGCCGGGCGCGGGCAGGTTCAACAACGTGGAGGAAATGCTGACATGAAGCAATTCGTCGTGGCGAGTGTGTTGGCTATCGCACTGACAACTCCGGCCTTCGCGGCCTTGAAATATTTCGTGACCGTCGACACGGTCGGCAATTGCTCAGTCGTCGAAGGAGGCGCAACGGGCTTGAGCGCCGGCAAGACCGCGCTTGGAGAGAGCGGCGGCTACGCTTCCATGGCGGACGCCGAGAAATATCTGGGCGAGATCCGCAAGGACACGTCCAAGTGCAAGGGTGTCGTTGAGTAGTAAGCTCCTCCCGGTGAGGCGCCCGGACCGATCTCGGGCGCCTCATTGGGCGAGGAATTCGATCTCCAGCAGAGTAAGCAGGGTGAGCAAGAAGAGCGGCCATCGCCCTGTCTTCGCCCGCTCCGGTGTTTCCCGGCCTCCGCGCATGGCGCGATAGCACCGGCAGGCGAGTTGCTCGAGCCGCGCGCGGTCGAGAATTCTGATCAAGCCCCGCTCTCTTGCGAAGATGCCGCTGCCTTCGAGCGGCTTGAAGGCCTCCGAGATGCTTGCGCGGCGGACGCCGAGGCTGCGAGCCAGCAGATCTTGGGTGATGGCCAGCTCGGGCTTGTCGCTACGGTCTTGCGCCGTAAGCAGCCAGCGTGACAGGCGCTGAATCAGCGAGTGGCTCAGGCTGCATGCCGCCGATTGCGAGCTCTGCATCAAGGCATCGTGCAGGTAAGCGTTGAGGACGGCGCGCAGTTGCGGCATCTCGGCCATGGCGAAGCTGAGATCGGCGACGCCGATCCGCAGCGCGCTGCCACCGATCTGCACGAAGTAACGGAGCGGCGAAACCCTCACGCCGAGCACCGCCTCGCTGCCAACCGAGCCCTCGCAGCCAATCAGCCGCACCTCGACGGCATTGCGCTGGTCGGTGCTGGCAAGCACGGAGACGAGTCCGTCCTCGACAAAGTAGAGATGTTCGATGGGAACGCCGGCGTGCTGAAGCACCCGGCGTGGGGTGAGCGTCACTTTTTCCAGCAGGGGGGAAAGGCGCTCAAGGTCCCTTTGCGGCAGCGACCGCAACAGGAAATTTCGCGGCAGAGCCGTTTCGTCCCCCTGCGCGGCAGCCAACGTGTCCTGTGCGGTCCACATCAGCACATTACATATTTGGGAAACGGCCAGTTTCAAGCACGCGGTGGACGATTCTCGGTAAGAATTGCTGCCATTTCTTCCCGCGCTTGCCGAGTGTAGGCGCGCAAAAGAGAGAGGGGCGGCGCCTTGCCCGCGCCGCCCCTCGTTGCCTCACTCCTCCGACGGCGGGGGAGGTCCGTCGGAATCGTTCGGCGAGTCAGCGCCAGGCTTGGCGCCATGATCGGTGGAGGGCGGGCCGAAATCGGGCCGCATCCCATGCGAGTGATGCGCGCGGAACCGCGCCTCGAGTTCGACCACCTTGTTGAGCTGGTCGGGGGTGAGCTTGGTGCGTAGGGCGTCGACCGCCTTCCTGAGATCTTCGGCGCTCTTCGCCTTGGCGATCGTGTTGTCGGCGAGACGTTGCGCCAGCGCGAATGGCTCCTTGCTGTCAGTGCCTTGGGTCGACGCATTGGGACCGAAGGGCGGCTTCGCCGTGGCGAGCAGCGCGTCGGTGAAATCGCGCCACGCATCGAGCTGATTGGCACGGATGCCGATCTCCGTCTCCATCGTGCTCAATTTCTTGGCGAGCATGGCGGGACCGGGCCGTCCATGCCAGCCGCGCCCGAATCCGGGGCCGGCGTGGGCGGCGTTGCAGCGCATCATCTTGCCGCCATACCAGGAATGCGGGCCCGGACCCATGCCGCCGCGGCCCGGCTCGCCCCAGGCCGAGGTGAGCAGCGCGAGTGAGCCGAGGCCGAGCACGGCCACGACCATGATCGGGAGAAACTTGCGAGGGGTATTCATTATCGAGCTCCTTGAGCTGTTGCTGTCTCTCAAGCTCTAGCCCGCAAAGTTTGCGCCGCTTGGTCCCGGCATGTCCGAATGTTGCCGGGCCTGCGAATTTTGTGTCGAAACGTTTCCCGGGCGCCAAGCTGCTGGTTTTCGTCACAAAAATGGGCTCGTTGAACGCGGGGCGCGAGGTTAGAAGAGGGGGCCGATCCCACACTCGCTCAAAGGCCCGATGAGCTCCACCGCCCAGCGCATTCTCGTCGTCGACGACGATCCGGAAATCCGCAAGCTGCTCGCCCGCTATATCGAGAGCCAGGGCTTCCGCGTGCTGCTGGCGGCGAACTGTCGCGAGCTCAACGACAAGCTCGCCAGCCATCACATCGACCTGATCGTGCTCGATGTGATGCTGCCTGACGGTTCGGGACTCGACGTCTGCCGCGACTTGCGTGCGCGGCGCTCAAGCGTGCCGATCATCCTGCTCACCGCGCTGAAAGAGGACGTCGACCGCATCATCGGGCTCGAGATCGGCGCCGACGATTATCTCGGCAAGCCGTTCAATCCGCGCGAGCTGATCGCCCGGGTGCGGGCCGTGCTGCGCCGCCGCGCCGATACCTTGCCGCAAGCAAGCGAGGCCAAGATCTACCGCTTCGAGGGATTCACCGCCGATCCGCAGGCGCGGCGCGTCACCGATCCCAAAGGCGGCGATGTCGAGCTGACCGGCGCCGAGTTCGATCTGCTCAGGACGTTCCTCGAGCGGCCCGGCCGCGTTCTGTCGCGCGACCAGCTGCTCGATCTCACGCGCGGCCGCGACGGCGACGTGCTCGACCGCTCGATCGATGTGCTGGTGAGCCGGCTGCGGCGCAAGCTCGCCGAGGGCGGCGCGGCGCAATTGTTCAAGACCGTGCGCAATGGCGGCTATCAGCTCGCCGCCAAGGTCGAGGTGCAGGAGTCCGCGCCGTGAACACGCTGCGCGTCAAGATCGCGGTGCTGATGGTGATCGTCATCGTCTCGGTGGTGTTCTCGCTGACGATGGTGCTGTTCTATCTGTTGGGTCCGCCGAAGCGGGTCTATTCGCTCGGACCGATAGCGCAGCAAGTGGTGATGCTGCTCCGCGCCGCCGAGGAAGGCAGCAATGCCGTGCCGATCATGCCCGAGCCGGCGCTCGGACGCGTGCATGACGGCTTCACCCAGAAACTGCGCGATGCCCTCGCGGCGCGCGGTATCGATCTTGCCGTGACCGTGTCGCGCGACGGCTGGCGGGCGCCATTGATGGTGTCCGTGCCGGTGGGAGACCGGGGCTGGTTCTCCTTCCCGATCACCGATCTGCCGCCAGTCGGCGTGCCCTGGAAGGGGCTGTTGAGATGGCTGCTGCTGATCACCTTCGGCGCCACGGCGATCGCCGTGTTCGTGGCCAACCGCATGGTCAGGCCGCTGGCGCTGCTCGAAAGCGCGGTCGAGCAGGTCGGGCCCGACGGCGCGCTTCCGGCGTTGCCGGAGAAGGGCCCCGCCGAGGTGAGGGCGACCGCAAAGGCTCTGAACTCGCTCTCCTCGCGGTTGAAGCGGGCGATGGAAAGCCGCATGCGGCTGGTGGCTGCGGCGGGCCACGATCTGCGCACGCCGATCACCCGCATGCGGCTCAGGGCCGAATTCGTCGAGGACGAGGAGGACCGCGCGCGCTGGCTGACCGATCTCGACGAGCTCGAGCGGATCGCCGACAGCGCCATCCTGCTGGTGCGCGAGGAATCGGGCAAGGCGCCGCCCGAGCTGATCCAGCTCGATGAACTCGTCGGCAGCATCGGCTCAGAGCTCAGGGACCAGAATCTCGACGTGACCGCGACGACGACCGAGCCGGTCAAGGTGCGCGCGAGCCGGCTCACGCTCAATCGCGCTCTGCGCAATCTCATCATCAACGCGGCGACGCATGGGGTCAGGGCGCGGGTCGAAGTCGGCGGGGCGAATGGCGCCGCGCGCATCGTCATCGAGGATGACGGCCCGGGGATTCCGCCGGATCTGCTCGGTCAGGTGTTCGAGCCGTTCTTCCGCGCCGACCCTGCGCGCCGCCAGGACATTCGCGGCGCGGGGCTCGGGCTCACCATCGCGCGCGAGATCATCCAGCGCGCGGGCGGCACGATCTCGATCTCGAATCGCGAGGACGGCGGGCTGAAACAAGTGGTCGATCTGCCGAAAGCGGAGGCTTGCGCCGGCTGAGACGTAACCTCAGTCGTCGAGCGGCTTCTTTCGCTTCTTCTGCCGGTCCACGACAAAGCCTCCGCCGCCGCAATCGTTCTGGAGCGCAACCACCTCGATCGGCTCGGCATAGGCATTGAAGCCGGTCTTGTGCTCGGTTTCGGTGCTGGTTTGCCGGTTGCCGCAGATCGCCGCCGCCAGCGACGGAGCATATTCGACCACGACGGGATTGTTGCGGAACGTGTTGCGGGTCATCTCGATCTTGGTCACGCGGGCCTTCTTCCCGGCGACCAGGATGCCGGCGCCGGCGTTGTCGATGAATTTCGAGCCGACGATGCGACCATTGGTGATCTT